>CAYHCQ010000001.1:0-7820 GCA_964355115.1 uncultured Prolixibacteraceae bacterium
AAGGCGGGGAACTGCGATTCGAGATGTCGCAAAAAAAATAGAAACTGGTCTGCCCGGAAAACCTGTTACCTTTGATGCTGAACTGGCTTAAATGTGGCTGACACACAGGTAGTACCAAATTTATCTTTCAATGACAATCCCGGATTATCATCATGCCGAGAACACATACCTGATTGCAATAAAGGGGCTGGTGCAGGGTGTTGGCTTCCGCCCCTTCATTTACCGTCTGGCGAAAAGCCTCCACATAAATGGATGGGTTGAAAACAGAAATGATGGAATAGTTATTAATATTACCTGCACATCAGCACTATTAGATCTGTTCTTAAATTCCATAAAACAACAGGCTCCCCCGGCATCCAATATTGAATCAATAGACTGCAAGCACACTGAAAAAGTCAGATTTATTGATTTTCAGATTGCAGGGAGCAGGACAATTTCGTCTCAAATAACGGGTATCAGTCCTGATATTGCTGTCTGTAGCGATTGTCTGGAAGACATGCGGGTTCAAAAAAACCGCATTGATTATCCCTTTATCAATTGTACGAATTGTGGTCCGCGTTTTACGATTATTCATGGCCTTCCTTATGACAGGGAGAAGACAACGATGAACGAGTTTGAAATGTGTCTGGATTGCAGAAAAGAATATACAGATATATTTGACAGGCGCTTTCACGCACAGCCGGTTGCCTGCCAAATCTGCGGACCCGAGTACACGTTGCATTACGAGCATACGGTCATAAAAGGCATACACGCGATAATAGCCAAATTGGTCACCCTGTTTAAGAACCATAAAATAATAGCCATAAAGGGATTGGGGGGGTTCTTTCTTGCCTGTGATGCCCTATCGGAAGAAACGGTTGCCCGCCTCAGGAAGCTGAAAAACAGGGAAGGAAAACCCTTCGCCGTAATGTTTTCAGGGATAGAGGCTTTAGAAGAATATGCTCGCATTGATCCTGATGAGAAGTTTTCGTTGCTTTCAGCGAAACGGCCTATTGTGCTTCTCCGGACAAAAAAGAGCCTGGCACCTTCTGTATCCGCCGGGTTTGATACAATTGGCGCCATGCTTCCCTATATGCCATTGCATCACCTGTTGTTCAAAAATTCAGAAATGCCTGCTTTCGTATTGACCAGTGGAAACATTTCTGAAGAGCCCATCATCACAGACAATACTACAGCTATTGAAAAACTGGCTGGAATTGCCGACGTCATCCTTACCTATAACAGGAATATAGTCAACAGAACCGACGATTCAGTCGTAACTGTAATAAATAAAATGGAAAGGGTTTTCAGACGTTCACGGGGATTTGTGCCTTTGCCGGTAACATTGACCATGGATGTTGATGGAATTCTTGCTACCGGCGCTGAACTGGAAAATTGTTTCTGTATTGGAAAGCATTTCCAGGCAATCTTCAGTCAACATATCGGCGATTTGAAAAACAGTGAAACCTATGATTTTTACTGTGAAACAATTGAACGATTTAAAAAGCTTTTTCGGTTCACTCCCAGGCTGATAGTGAGTGACCTGCACCCGGATTATCTGTCGACGCGGTATGCGGTTGAATCGAACCTGAAACATATTAAGGTTCAACATCATCATGCCCATATCGCATCCTGTATGGCTGAACACAACCTTGATGAACAGGTAATCGGAGTCAGCTTTGACGGGACAGGATATGGGGACGATAACACTATCTGGGGCAGTGAATTCCTGGTTTGCGATCTTAAAAAATATAACAGGATCAACCATTTCGACTATGTTCCCATGCCCGGCGGCGACCAGGTAACCGGTGAGCCCTGGAGAATGGCCATTTCGTATTTGTATAAAACGTATGGGATTGATTTTCTGAACTTTGATTTACAGTTTCTAAAAAACATCAACCCTTCATCCGTTGAATTACTATGCCATGCAATGGATAAGAAAATAAACTGTCCGCTTACTTCAAGTGCAGGAAGATTATTCGACGCAGTGGCAGCACTGATCAATCTATGCCCAAACAGCACGTTTCAGGCAGAGGCTCCCATGCGATTGGAAAACATTATCGATAGCGGTATTACACAAAAATATCCGTTTACCATGTCCGAAACCATCTCTTTTACTGAAACTATCGACCATATTGTAAACGATGTAAAACATCACGTGCCGCTTTCTATGATTTCGGCCAAATTCCACAATACCATTATTTCGCTTATATTTGAAGTTGTCAAGGAAACAAGAAGTCGTCATCATCTGAACAAAGTGATTTTATCTGGGGGGATTTTTCAAAACAGGTATGTATTGGAAAAACTTGAAAAATTGCTCATCAAAAATGGTTTTGAATTGTTTTCTCCAAAAAAAATCCCCACAAACGATGGGGGAATCGCACTTGGTCAACTGGTGATTGCAGCAAAAATCCTTCATGCTAAATGATCTGATATGTGTTTGAGCATTCCATCAAAAGTTCTGTCCATAAACGGTAATACTGCCATCGTTTCAGTTGGTGGTACTGAATACAAGGCGTCGCTGCAGTTGTTGGATGAGGTAACTGTTGGCGATTATGTTTTACTGCATACCGGCTTTGCCATTCAGATCATCAGTGAAAAT
This sequence comes from uncultured Prolixibacteraceae bacterium, assembly GCA_964355115.1. Lineage (GTDB taxonomy): Bacteria > Bacteroidota > Bacteroidia > Bacteroidales > FEN-979 > JANXZO01. The sequence goes on from CAYHCQ010000001.1 coordinate 2,582, forward strand.
GAGGCACAGGAAACTTTAAAACTGCTGAGGGAACTGGGCGAAATTGATCAGAAAATCAGGAGTGACGAAGCGGCCAGAACATAAGCCGGCTCTCATTTTGAAATTTGGCTTTTTTATTGTATATTTACACTTGTCCTAAGACAAACAACTCATGCAATGAATACAAAAAAGATACTGATTATTGATGATGACGAGGATTTGTTAGCATCTACCCGACTCTTCCTGGAGAGTCATGCGTATGAAGTTAGTACAGCCATTAATACTAAAACAGGGATGGACCTGATTCAACGCATTCATCCGGATTTAATTATCCTGGATATTATGATGGACACAAACCTCGAGGGATTTAATTTCCTGAGAGCATTGAAATCGGACGATGCACTCAGGAGCATTCCGGTTATCATGAATACGGGCATGGCTCAATCGTTTGGGGTAAACATGCGCTCCGCCATTGAAGATATTGATAATATGCCGAACACAAGATTTATTGAAAAATCGGGTGATTGGGAAGAATTAGTAAAAGCAATGGATGATTTTTTTCCTGCATAATACAGATTTTTTTTTATCCGCTATGGTTTGACACATTTTCGGAAATGTACCCGGTAAGCCTCAGAATAGTCAGGCTTGCATACTGGCTGATTCGTATACGCTGGTATGCGGTTGCGGGTATTGTTGTCGCCTATTCCACCGCAAAATTTGTCCTGCAAATAAACCTTTTGGAATTACCGGTTTTTCTGATCGTTCTTTTTCTGATTATCCTGAATGTTCTATCATTTTCCATCCTAAAATACTTGCAAAATGCACATATCAGGAGATCCCTTAAAATTGTTAACGGATTAATTAATTTCCAGATTTCAACAGACTTCATTGTCCTGACCCTTCTCTTGCATTATTACGGTGGAGTTGAGAATCCGTTTATCATCTATTACATCTTTCACATGATCATCGGCAGTATAATTCTGACAACGAAAGAAAGCCTTCTTCAAACTTCATTTGCCCTATTTCTTGTTGGCTGCATGACATTTTTGGAATATCAGGGCACCCTGCAGCATTATCCTTTGCATGGCTTTATTATTTCAAACATGTTTAATAATTTAACATACATATTATGCACAGGGTTCATTTTTATTACAACTTCATACCTGGTGGTATACCTGACCAGGACAATTGTAACCGAATCAAGACGACATGAAACAGCGTACTTACAGGCTAACATCAAGTTGAGGCAAAAAGATAAAATTAAAAGTGAATATGTACTGCGCATTACCCATGATATCAAAGGACATATCACAGCCATCCAGAGTTGTATCACTGTTTTGAATAAAAAAATTACGGGTCCGTTAAATCCTCAACAGGAAGATTTTGTCAATCGCGCCAATAACAGAATAAAAATACTGAATAATTTTATTTCAGATCTTTTAAGCATTACACACAGAAAACTTCAGCAAAAATCGGATAAAAAATATTTTAATCTTGTCGACTCCCTTGATGAAGTGATTAGTTTGGCTGAACCTGGTGCCCAGGAGAAATTGATCAGAATTACAGCCCATATCGAACCGACCATTAAGGATCTTTACGGCAATCAATCTGCCATTGAAGAAGTGCTGATGAATCTGATTATGAATGCTGTTAAATACTCTCTGCCAGGCAAAGGTGTTGCCATAAATTTAAAAGACAGGCCGGATGGTATACTGGTTGAAGTAATTGACCATGGTATGGGTATTCCGGAAGGCGAATTGCCGCTGGTATTTAACGAATTTTACAGGGCATCAAATGTGCGAACGGAAATCAAAGATGGTACTGGCCTGGGGCTGGCTATTTCAAAACAGATCGTCGAAAACCATGGAGGGAAAATCTGGGTGAATAGTACAGTGAATTTGGGTACAACCTTTTACCTGTTGCTGAAAAAATACAAATAATCAGACCGTTTATCAATATCCGAAAGTTATACCAATCAATCAAATAATTACCGGATGAAGCATATTGATGAATACAGGGAAAAGGATCTGGTTAACCGGCTGATTGAAAAAATTTCATCTGTTACAACCAAAGAGATTGCGCTGATGGAGGTATGCGGCGGTCATACCTGGGCGATCCAGAAATGCGGAATACCTTCATTATTGCCCGAAAATATAAGGCTTTTATCCGGACCGGGTTGTCCTGTCTGCGTCACAAGCAAAAAATTTATTGATCAGGCGGTGGCATACAGCCGATTAAATGATGTGATCCTCACAACCTATGGTGATCTAATCAGGGTGCCAGGGTCAACCTCTTCGTTAAGTTTGGAAAAAAGCATGGGCGCTGATATTCGTATTGTTTATTCAATACTGGATGCTCTGCAAATAGCCCGTGAAAACCTGTTAAAGAAGGTTGTTTTCCTGGGGATCGGTTTTGAAACAACAGCCCCCGGCAGTGCAGCCGGTATATTGAATGCGGTTAAAGACAATCTAACCAATTTCTTTGTTTATAGTTCGCATAAAATAATGCCACCCGCCATGTGTGCAATAATTGATGAAGGAGTTAAAATTAATGGGTATATTGCACCTGGACATGTGAGTGTCATCACAGGATCATCCATTTACGAAGGCATTCCTGAGAAATACGGCGTTGGGTGTGTTATTTCAGGGTTTGAACCTGCTGATATCCTTCAGTCCATTTATATGCTGGCAAAGCAGATTGAAAACAATAGCTATTGTGTCGAAATACAATATAAGAGGGCGGTCAGGCCGGAAGGCAATAGTAAAGCAAAAGAGATTATGAATCAGGTGTTCTCATTGAGGGATGACTGGTGGAGGGGATTGGGGACTCTTAAAAACAGCGGCCTTGGCTTGAAAAATGAATACCTTGCTTTCGATGCGGAGAAAATGATCGAGGTGAATGTTGAAGAAACTAAAGAGGAACAAGGCTGTATTTGTGGTGAAATCCTGAGAGGAGTTAAGACGCCCGATCAATGTAGACTGTTTGCAACGGTTTGTACAACCACTGATCCGGTGGGTGCCTGCATGGTTTCGCACGAAGGTGCATGCAATGCCTTTTACAGATTCAAAAACTAATGGAGAGCGCAATAACATTAGGGCATGGCAGTGGTGGCAGGTCAACTCAAAAGCTTATCCATGAGTTGTTCATCAGGCATTTTGACAATCCGGTACTGAAGCAACAAACGGATTCGGCTTTGCTGCATTTACACAGTGCCGATATAGCTTTCACAACTGATTCCTACGTGGTTGACCCAGTGTTTTTCCCTGGTGGTAATATTGGTAAACTCGCCGTGTGTGGAACGGTAAATGATCTGGCAGTTTCTGGTGCCATTCCCAAATACCTGAGTGCCTCTTTTATCATTGAAGAAGGTTTTTCGATTAAAGCGCTGGAAGAAATTGTTTCGTCAATGGCTGATGAGGCTAAAACGGCAGGAGTATTGATCGTTACCGGCGATACAAAAGTTGTAAATAAAGGACAGTGTGATAAGTTATTTATTAACACCTCCGGAATTGGCATCCTTGATAAAAAATATACATGCATAAGTACAGCTAACGGCATTAAACATGGTGACAAAATTATAGTAAACGGTACCATTGCCGATCATGGCATGGCAATTATGGCTGCACGAAACTTCGGCAATTTTAAAACAGAAATTCGTTCCGATTGTGCCTCCCTCAACCACCTTATAAAAGAAATGTTAGATACAAACGCCAGGATTCGCTTTATGAGAGACGCCACGCGCGGCGGCATTGCAACGGTTTTATGTGAACTTTCCGAAAACAAAACGATAGGCATCGAGATTGATGAATCAAGGATCCCTTTGAATGAAAACGTGAGAGGGATGTGTGAATTGCTTGGTTTCGATCCTTTTTATATTGCCAATGAAGGTAAAATAATAGTAATAGCAGCTGAAGAAGAAGCTGACAGGGTTGTGGCTGTGATGCGAAAAAATGAATTCGGAAAACACGCTGCTGTTATTGGCGAATTAGTGAATAATCATCATGGAAAGGTTGTACTCAGGACCATGATTGGCGGAAAGAGAATTATGGATATGCCGGCAGGCGAACAATTACCCAGGATTTGCTGAAAGAACAGATCATGCATGAATTTACCATAGCAATGAATGTGTTGGCCATTGTTGAGGAGAATGCCAAAACCCTCCGTGCTGTAATTGTCCATGAAATTGAAATGGATATTGGTGAACTAAGTGGCGTTGATTGTGACGCGCTGGAATTTGCCCTGCTGCATTCAAAAAAAAACGAACTGCTCAGGAAGGTTAAATATGTTATCAATAAAATACCTGCAAAAGCCAGGTGCAAGGGGTGTAACTTTGAATTTGACCTGAGTGATTTTTATACCGCTTGCCCGAAATGCAGTAAATTTGATCATGTATTTTTACAAGGGCGGGAGCTAAAAGTCAAAACCATTAAAATAGATTAGCCGTGAATTAATCACCGAATAAATGCACCTACAACATGTGTGACACCTGCGGCTGCGACCAGCCAAACAACCCGATTACCTATACAACCCCTGGTGAGGGGATAAATCACACCCATGCGCACATTCATGAACATGATCACAAACATGATCACGAACACATTGAGCCTGACCATGGCCATTCTCATGGAAGGGTAATCCAACTGGGGGTGGATGTGTTAAATACAAACATCTTATCAGCACAGAGGAACAGGGGTTATTTTGAAGCCAAAAACATTATAGCCTTAAATATGGTAAGTTCTCCCGGGTCAGGTAAAACAACCCTGCTGGAGAAAACTATTACCTCTCTGAAAGCGACCCTTTCCTTGGCTGTTATCGAAGGTGATCAGCAAACTATGAATGATGCTAATCGCATCCATGCAACAGGAACGCCTGTAATTCAAATAAATACAGGCAACGGCTGCCATCTGGATGCAGAAATGATCAGCAAGGCCGTGAAAAAACTTGAGGTCGCTGACAATTCAATGCTGTTCATTGAGAACGTCGGCAACCTGGTCTGTCCCTCTCTGTTCGATCTGGGTGAGGCCTACCGCATAGTGGTTGTTAGTGTAACCGAAGGAGACGACAAACCTCTAAAATATCCGACAATGTTTCACACCTCCGATATTTGCATCATAAATAAGATCGACCTGTTGCCGTATGTTGATTTCAACATTGAGAGATCAAAAGAATATGCCCTTCGCGTGAACAATCATTTGAAATTTTTCGAATTATCAGCAAAATCAGGCGAAGGCATGGGTACATGGTATGAATGGCTGAAAGC
>CAYHCQ010000001.1:7920-40121 GCA_964355115.1 uncultured Prolixibacteraceae bacterium
GAAGAATAACATGCCCAGTCCGCACACAAACAGGGTGCCTCCAGCCAGTGCATGAGCATACCGCTCTAACTTTTTCATGGGAAAAAATTCCATGCCCACAGAAGCGGCAGCTACTAAAAAGGTCATCGTAGCAATCGTAATAAGGCTAAACACAACGGTAAGAATAATCATGTCGTAAAAATTACTCTTTGCAGCAGGATACATCACGATGGGAATAAGAGGCTCGCAGGGTCCAAAAATAAATATTGTGAACAGTATCCAGGGAGTCAGGTCTGCTTTTTTACCGGTTTCATGAATATGTACATGTTCGGCTTGATGGGTGTGTTCATGCTCGTGTATGCTCTCGTCATCATGAAAATGCCGGTGTTTATGCGATTTGTTTCTGACTGCCCTTCGCACGCCCCATACCAGATAGACCAGCCCAAAGGAGGTAAAGAGCCACGAAACGATGCTGCCACGCACCCCTTCGATAAATTCAAGTTCTCCGACCGCTACTCCCACGGCTATTCCAATAAGCCCCAGGATTACGGAACTGCCAACATGACCAACACCGCAAAGGGCGGTAAACAAAATCGTTTTCTTCAACGTCCATTTTCTGGCTTTTGACATAACAATAAAAGGCAAATAATGGTCAGGACCTGCGAGTGTATGGATCAATGCCAGCGAGGCTGTTGCTATTAATAAAATCAGGAATTCATGTGTCATAATTCCAATGGATAAGAATTGCATCACTATTTAACCTGCTCGGTAATCAGCGTTTCTACAATCTGTTTAACCTCGTAAAAGATAGCATCATATTTTTCCTGAATCTGTGGCGTAAAATTATCATCGAATATACGGTCTTCAACGATTTCGATGGCAACAATATGGATGGAACCGGGCATATCCAATCCCAGTTTTTTTCCAAGGTCGATGGCAGTAAGAAACGAAACATCATGCACGCTCGACAGATGTATTGTTTTATTAAAATCCTCCGGTGATAAGCGGTAAACTGTTCCCGGTATTCCTTCCCGCGTTCTTATGGCATCAATAAAAATTACTGACTGATAACCCTGAATATATTCCAGTACTTCAAGCCCGCCCAAAAATGCCGTTTCATAATCAATATTATTATGTGATGACGTATCCTTTAATCGTTTAACCAATTTGGGCCCAATGCCATCATCCGTCAGGATTTCGTTACCAATACCATGTATAAGTATTCTATTCATCATTGCAGGATAAAAAAAGTCAGTATGCATTACTGACTCTTAGTGGAATAGTTTGGTTTGATAAAGAATTATTTTCGTTTCACTTGCCTGGTCACATTACCCTTTGAGTCTCTGAAAACAACCTCCAGCGGCATGTTGCCTGGTAAGCTATGCGTTGCGCATGAGAAACATGGATCGTATGCCCTGAAAGCCATCTCAACCATGTTCAATATCCCTTCATCCACTGTAACTCCCTTTTTTATTAACCCTTGTGCAGCCTTTTTTAATGACATCGAAATAGCAGCATTATTATTGGTGGTTCCAACGATAATATTTGCTTTCGTGATCATGCCCCTTTCGTCTGTCCAATAATGGTGCGTCAAAGTACCTCGCTGGGCTTCAACAATACCAACTCCCTCCTTGGGGATATTTGAAAGTTTAGCCTGAATGTCAGGACTTGTAATTTCTTTATCCTGGACTAACTCGACGGCTCTTTCGGCAGCATAGAGTAATTCGACCAATCGGGCCCAGTGCATGGCCAGGGTTGCATGAACAGGTTTTCCGCCTAATGTTTTATACATAATTTCGTATTGCTCCTGGGCTAAAGGAGTAGCCATGCCATCTGCAGCATTTAATCTGGACAAAGGAGTTGCATGATAAACGCCTGAATCAATTCCTTCAACAAAACCTTTCCAGCCGATTTGTTTCAGATAAGGATATTTAAGATAGCTATAGGATTCTACTCTCTCTTCAACCCAATTCAGATAATCTTCTGGTGCATATTTACAATGCTCTTTGCCTTCCGGGTCAACAACTCTGACTTTTCCATCATAAAAATTCACTTTATTATTTTCATCTACGAGTCCCATTGAATAAATTTTCAAATTATATGGCCCGTTAAGAATAATATCAACGTAGGTTTTGTTTGCTAAAACAACATCATTAAAAATTTTCAAAGAAAACTTTGCAAATTCGACAAATCCTTTAGATTTCTCTAAGATATCTTTTCTTTGATCTTCTGTCAGTCCTTTTCTAACACCGCCGGGAGTGTTCATTACCACATGGGTTTGATGTCCACCCAGCAGGGCCTGAATTTCCTGTGCAATACGACGTTGCTTTAAAACTTCTGTTCCGGTCTCAACGCCTACTTTGGCAATTACACCCAATACATTTCTCTCAGCAGGCGGCGCAGTAGGGCCTACCACAAAATCGGGAGCAGCAAGCGCATAAAAGTGGGCTATATGGCTATGAACGAAGTGGGCCATGTAGAACAACTCCCTTAACTTGACAGCTGTGGGGGTTGGCCTAACGCCGAAAACAGCATCGGTCGCTTTACCTGCAGCCATATGATGGCAACCCGGGCATACACCACAAATTTTGGTAACAATTTGTGAAGCCTCCTCCACTGGCCTGCCTTCCAGAAATTTTTCAAAACCTCGTAATTCCGGTACCTGAAAATATACATTTTCCACATCTCCGTCATCTGTGCAAAAAATTTCTACTTTCCCATGTCCTTCGAGTCGGGTAATCGGATCTATCGTGTATTGTTTCATAGCTGTTTCCTCCTGAGCATTGAACCGGGCAGACTGAATCTGTAAAACAGTCCTGCCGGATCCTCAATTGTTTCAATTATTTTTTCAATTTCATCCGGATCATTTGAATCTATCATTGTGGCAATGGCTGACATCATTTTTGCACCGGGATCAACAACATCTGGTGGCGGGCCATAGCAACCTCTGCAAGGGGCATTCCCTTCGATACATCGAACGCCACAACCACCTCTCGTTGCCGGGCCCATGCAGATAACACCCTGCTCCAGAAAGCAGGTCTCACCATCATCGATAATTTGCCAGGGCCTTTTAAATTCCTTTACAAGTTTATTATCAGTCTTTTTCCGTTTACATTCATCGCACTGACTTTTATCGAGGGCACCAACCACAGAACCAGCCGGGGGCAGCGTTGCTCCCGTTACGATCGCCATAAATACTTCTACCAACCGTTCCGTCTGAGGCGGGCATCCCGGTAAATAATAATCAACAGAGACAACCTGATCCAGCGTTCTCACATCATTATAAAATTCAGGTAATTCCAATGTCCCTTCAGGTACGGCAACGTGTTGTTGCGGAAATATCTTATCCGTGTTTGACGTTGACTCGCTACTGATATATGCTCTGTTAAATATGCCTTCCCTGTCAGAAAAATTGGCCAGGCCAGGAATTCCACCCATATGGGCACAAGAGCCATAGGCGACCAGCACTTTGGTTTTTCTTCGTAAAAGCTTTGCCATGTGCTCGTTTTCACTATTTCGTACTGCTCCGTTGAACAAGGTAACATCAATTTGGCCATCGGGCATTGCTTCAACATCTTTATACTTGAAATCCAAAGCAATAGGCCAGAATACAAAATCGGCATGTTCAACAACGGTAAACAGAGACTCATGTACATCGAGGACTGAAACGCAACAACCACCACATGCCGCACCCCAATATACAGCAAGTTTTATTTTCGGTTTTTCTTCCATAGTCGTGTATTTTTTCTCTTATTGTTTTAAGAAAAAGATTCAATTGTTTCTTTTATCGTGCTTGGTTCAAGGCCTTTTATCGTATCAGTGAATTCATTGACAAGATGGGCAAATTCAACTCCCTCACTTGCACTAATCCACTCCAGACGCAGTCTTTCTGAAGGAATGCCCATTTGTTTTATATACTTCTGCAACAAATGGAATCGCCTTAAGCATTTGTAATTGCCTTCGTGATAATGACAATCACCAGGATGGCAACCACAAATTAATACACCATCTGCACCTTCTTTAAACGCTTTAAGAACAAAAGCAGGTTCTACACGTCCGGAACACATGATTCTTATGATGCGGATGTTTGAAGCGTATTTCAACCTCGAGGTTCCGGCAAGATCTGCGCCTGTGTAGGAGCACCAGTTACATAAGAATGCAACGATTTTCGGATTTTCGTTCATCATACTATACCTCCTGTAATGACATTAGTCCTTCAATTTGAGTTAAAATTTGCAGATCCGTAAAGTGTTTGCTCTTAATGGCACCTGCCGGACAGGTAGAACCGCACGTACCACAACCTTTACAAAGTACCTCATTAACAAATGACGTTTTTGTCTCTTCATTAAAACGTATGGCGGAATAAGGGCAAACTTTGATGCAAGTCTGACAACCACAGCAAGCTTCTTCATTTACAACGGCCGTAGTTACTTCAACATTTACCGAGCCTGATTCTATCGTTGCAAGTATCCTGGCAGCTGCTGCCCTGGCCTGAGAAACCGAATCAGGGATATCTTTGGGCGACTGACAGGTTCCGACAATATAAACCCCATCGGTGGTTGTTGCGACAGGGTCCAATTTGGGGTGTCGTTCAATATAGAATCTATTGCCGCACATGCTTATTCCCACCGCATGTGCTATTTGTTTAGCATCATCATGGGCCTCCATGCCAACCATGAGAATGACCATGTCTGCCGGGACTTCAATCAATTCACAAGAGAACTTCTCTTTGAACCCGATCAGCAGATTGCACTGGTCGTCGTATGAAGCTTGTCTGATCTGAGGCAAATTAACTGTATGATCAAAGGTGAGAAACATCACGTTTTTCCTGGATGTTGACGAGTACAATTCTTCACACCCTTTTCCGAACGCTCTCATGTCGGAATAAATATCGTAGATATTAGCTCTGGGGAGTGCCGATTTTAACTGGTTAACATATTTCAATGCCGACATACAGCAGGCACGGGAGCAATAGGTATTATACTCTTCATTTCTGCTTCCCACGCAATGAATAATGGCAATGTGCTTTGGCACTCTCCCATCCCTTGTAAGTATGATTCCACTTTTTAAAACCTGTTCGAAATCAACGGAAGTCAGAACATTGGGCAATTTGCCGTAACCGTAATTTGCAACTTTCTTTGCATCAAATGGTTTAAGCCCAGTAGCAACAATAACACTCCCAAAATAAAGCTTGGTTTCCGAACCTTTTGGTGCGATCGTGGTTTCGAAATTACCAACATACCCGAACACTTCTTTCACTTCCGTGTTGAGGAAAACATGGATCCTTGAATGATTCAGGACCGATTTGATCTTAGGATCAATCATCTGGATGGCACTATTCAAATAGGGGAAGGTTAAATCGATATTGGAAACCTGACCACCCAGACCACCTGATTTCTCCACGAGGTAAACTTGTTTGCCGGCATCCGCGATTTCCAGGGCTGCCGATATACCGGAAATCCCGCCACCGATAATCAACGTTGCCGGATTAACTTCTACGGTTCTTTTTTCCAGCGATTCATGCCATTGAACCCTGGCAACAGCAGCTGCAATAAGGTCTTTGGCTTTCCTTGTTGCCTCAGCCCTGTCGGTATGAACCCAGGAAGCGTGTTCCCTGATGTTCGCCATTTCGAACATATACGGATTCAAACCAGCATTCTCAAGCGCTTTCCTGAATGTAATTTCGTGCATTCTTGGCGAACAGGCTGCAACCACTACCCTGTTGAGATTATTATCCCGGATATCCTGAACAATCAGGTCCTGTCCGGGATCAGAACACATATATTTATAATCCTTTGAAATGACAACATTGGGCAGACTCTGGATTTCTTTGGCGACGTTTTCAACATCAACCATGCTGGCAATGTTCGTACCACACCAGCAAACATATACACCAATTCTTTTCTCTTCCATCGTGATAAGTTTTATTGAGCCTGATAATCCAATAATACCTTATGTTTTTGAATAGCCATCTTTTTCAGATGAGCAAAATAAAGAGCAAAGGGCCGGTAAATCATATGTGACCATTTGGAGAACGGGACCTCGATGATCAGCATAGGCACCAGCACCATTAAATGTACCAGGTAAGTGAGATAGGTTAATTGCGGCATACCATAGATTCTGAAGAAGTGGAGTAAGATGCCTGTTAGTGTTGTCAAGAATAAAAGGAGCAGGAAGGTCCAGTCAGTAAAATGAGAATACTTGCTGTTCTCCATGTTTTTTTGGGTTCGGTTCGTATAGAAATAGATAATGCCAACGGTAAGCCCTATAGTTGAAATATATCCCAATACTCTCTGAGGATGATATATTGGATGCACAAGATCCGTCTGGAACCAGTCCAGAAAAAAAACGATGATTGCGAACAACATGGCATAACTTAAAGCCAGAAACAAATGAAGCACCCAGTAGGTGGTCAGTTTTTTTTCATCACATTTCGCATATTTTTTTTCAGGAATAAAGATCTTAGGTATCGCTGAAAAGGGCATCAGATAGTCAATGAATGTGACCTTGAGTGTTTTATCTTCAAAAATTATCTTATACCACATATAAAACACATTGGTCACTATCAGAAATATCAAAACTCCTGCCATCAGCCAGTCGCCCAGGTGAATGGTTTGCCATGGCGCCATTTTATTTATCAAGGCTCCACCATCAGGTCCAATCCATTGTGCTTTATCTCCGGAGGGGAAGGTTGTAAAAAAAAGGTACAGAAACAAGACCATCAAGGCAAGTACAAAAATCGCTCCTATTTCCAATGCCTTCGATTTATAAAACAACCTTGAAATGCCAGTCCAGTCATAAACTGAGATCAGATATCTTCTAATTGACATCATCATTTCAGCCGGGTTGGCTTCTCTCGGACAGGTTCTTGAGCAATCGCCGCAATAGGTGCATAACCAGGGATCAATATTGGTATCGAGGCTCTTTTTCAATCCCATTAATACCTGCCTAACAGTTTTTCTCGGGAAAAAGAATCCATTTTCGGTTGTATGGCATGTCGCTGTACAGTTGCCGCATTGGAAGCACTGATTCCACTCTTTGGCTCCATAAAGGAACAATTCGCTTTTAAGATCAAGGTTTACCCGCTGGCTCATACTTTATCCCTCCAAATTTTTAGAAAGTTCTCTGGCTTTGGTTTCAATCTGTTCAAGAGAAAGGTTTCTTATGCTGTTTCTGATCCTTTTTTTGGCTATACTTTGCAACACTCTGGCCGCCGCAGCAGAAGCTTGTGCTACTGAATCAGGAATGTCCTTGGGCCCCTGGCAAACCCCTGCAACAGCGATACCGCCGGTTTGCGTATTGACAGGATCACTGATAAAATTATTTTCATTAAACCAGCCGTAGGAATCGATTGAAATACCCAGCATGCCGGCAATCTTCGCAGCGTCGCTGCCGGGTTCTGTTCCCACGGCCAGAATGACCATGTCAACTTTTTGCTCAATCATCCTTGCTCGTTCAATGTCTTCGCATCTGACAATAAGCTCATTCCCATATTGTTCAACTTTCGCAGGACGTCCACGGATAATGTTTACGCCTTCGTGCTTAATGCGGTTGTAGAAGTCCTCATACCCTTTCCCGTAGGCCCGGATATCAATATAGTATTCGTTTATTTCAGAGTCAGGCAGCTTTTCTTTCAGAAGGTGAGCAAGTTTTAACGAATACATACAACATACTTTTGAACAGTACTTGTTATGATTTTCATCCCGGCTTCCGATACAATGAATGATTGCAACACTTTTGGGAGAGTATATTTCTTCCGGGGAAAACACCCAATTCCCTTTTTTATCCTGAACCCGTCGTGCTATTTTTCCACCGGTCGGACCCGCTGCATTGATCAACCGTTCCAATTCAAGAGAGGTTAATACATTAGGGAATTTCCCATAACCAAATTGCTCAAATCGGGACGCATCAAAGGTTTTATATCCGATGGCAACAATAATGTTACCCACCGTTATTTCGACAATTTCATCTTTTTCATCTAAATTGATACAACCGGGAACAGGACAGACTTTAGCACATATGCCACATTTTCCGCTTTGAACATAGGTACATATGTTTTCATCAATTAAATACTTGTTGGGTACTGCTTGTGGAAAAGGGATATAGGCAGCTTTTCGTAATGTTGTGTTCGCATCAAATTCACTGGGTGTTTTTGTTGGACACTTTTCAGAACAAATACCGCATCCTATACAGGTGGCAAGGTTAATCCTTCTTGCTTTTTGTAATATCTTAACCTTGAAGTTACCGGGTAGCCCGCTCACTTCCTGCACCTCCGAGCAGGTCATCAGCTTAACATGGCTATGCTGACCTATTTCAACCATTTTCGGTGTTAAAATGCAGGCGGCGCAATCGAGGGTAGGGAAGGTTTTGTCGAACATCGCCATATGGCCTCCAATGGTACCTGATTTTTCAACCAGATAAACCATATTCTTACTTGCCGCAATCTCGAGGGAAGCCTGAATTCCTGCAATTCCTCCGCCAATGACAAGTGTTGCCGGATTTACAGGGAGTTCTTCCGGAAGGGCAGCCTCTTCAAACGGAACACCTAACACCGCGCAGGCAATAATTGCTTTTGCCCTGTATGTATCCGATCGGGAAAGTGCGCCATGTTCTGTAAAACTTGATAATACTACATCTTCAGGATTATTCCCGGCAAGAACCATCGACTTGGAAAAGAAGCTTTTATACATTCCCGGATTACTGCCCGCAATTACAATCCTTTTCAAATTACTAATTTTGATTTTCCTGGCTACCTGTTCAGGGTCTGATAACGTAACATCAGCAGGTCCCCAGACGTTGGAAACCCCGGACAGCTTTTCGGCATAATCAAGAACTTCCGGAAACCCAATGTTATCATTATCTCCAATATAGGTGTCACAAAACCACACTACTGTTGATTTTTGCTCTTTCATAACGAAACAGATTTCAAATATTTGAAGCTTACATTTTTCTTATTAAACGAAAACGCTAAAATGCTCAGGTGAACTAGCTTCCAGGAGTGGTATTCGGGCAGTAATGCAGCGCGCTAAATTTAGTGTTTTTTAATTAACAAGAGAAAAATAATTAAGATTTAGAAAAAAATCCTTAACACAATACGATTTTCTCGCCTCATTCGGATTTTCTGAAGCCTTTTCTCAATACAGGAATCAGATTGGTTCAATTTTACACTGATCTCTTATACTGATAACACTTTCATAACCATTAGGATGACGTGTTTAAAATCGGGAGGAAGTTGGGGACTGACAGATTTCGTTATCGATGAAACTAATAAGTGGGCGACATCTGTTGGTATGACAGTTTCACCGGAAACAACCAGCAGAAGTTGTTGCTGCATAACTGTTATTTTATTCACATTTAATAAGATAAGCGCTTACCCTGCCATGGAATACCCGGGAACGGGTGCACCTCATCGTGAATACCATGTACCTGAACGCCCCCGATGGATTGTGCGGCAATGATGACTGCGGACAGATGAGCGCCTGGTATATCTTCAGCGTGCTGGGGTGACGGGGCGATGTGGTGACAGGGTGCATTCGTACATTCGTGCATTCGTGCATTCATTATGGGAACAAGTCAAGGAATTTGTGCGATTAATCAAGAATTTTCAGGCTATTGCCGAAATTTTCACCCTATAGGCATATTCCGGATTATATTTGAACAACTGAAAATCCAACCTTTTATGAAAAAACACCTGATTCTTTTCCTCTCGTGGCTGCCAATGCTTGGCGCCGCACAGGTAGCCTTTACGCCGCCTGCAACCGATAAAAAACCTGTGGTAGATACCCTCCACGGTTTCCTTTTGACCGATAATTACCGCTGGCTGGAGGACAAAACAGATCCCGCGGTGATCGAATGGACAAAAGCACAGCATGATTACACAGTTCAATATCTGAATGCCACCCAGAAGAACCATCCGGGAATCCGGGAAGAGATCGCTGCTTTCATCGATATGGACTATGAAGGGCCTTTGAGCAAGGAGGGGAAAAGGGTGTTTCAGACAATTAAAAAGAAGGGCGACAAACAGTCATCTGTATATACCCTTCTCGACGGAAAGAAAGTAAAGATCTGGGATCCCGTAAAACTCGACACCTCCGGGAAGACCTCCACCACATCCGTGCAGTACACCTACGATGGTGAGCGCGCTGCTGTAAGCGTTCAGAAGAGCGGGGCAGAAATCTCCACAACCTACATCATCGAGACCCGTACAGGAAAAATCCTCTACCCTCCCCTTCAGAACATCTTCGGTTACCAATGGACCAAAGACCAACAGCATGCGTACTTCACCATCCGCAGTCAGGCCGATGTCGACAGCCAGGCACCACTCAAAAGTTACCTGTGGAAAGTGGGCGATCCGGTTGAGAAGGCGCAGTTCATTGGCACCACCATAGATGCAAAGGTCTCCTATTATATTTATGATAACCGGTACAGTGATGTAACTTTTTACGGGGAGGGTAATTTCAACGCTAACTCTTGTAAAATGAGGAAGACCGGAACCAGCGACGAAGGGATTTCCATTTATGAAAGCAAGGAGTTCCAGGCCTATCCGAATGCAATCGGGAATAAACTCTATATTCTTACCAACGACAATGCACCCAATTACAGGTTCATGGTGGCCGACAAATCAAATCCTGCTTATAAAGACTGGAAGGTACTGATTCCCGAAGGCACTACCGTGCTGCAGAATGTTGAGGTGCTGAAGGATGGCAGGCTGATCGTTCAGGATAAAAAGGATATTCAGAGCCGGCTTACGCTGCATGATGCCAGCGGAAAAGTGATCAAACCGATCGACCTTCCCGAGATCGGAAATGTAAATTATGTGAATTTCGACCGTGAAGAGGATTCCGTATACATCTACCTGAGCACCTTTACCTCACCCGGCAAGATGTATGTTGCCTCTCCGTCAAATTTTAAATGGCGGCTCTATTACGAAAGAAAGATGCCTATCGATATGAGCAACATCGTGGGAGAGATAAAATTTTACTACTCCAAAGACAGCACCCGCATACCCTGCCTTGTGGTACATCGCAAGGATATGAAACTCGACGGCAACAATCCGGTTCTCCTCACTGCTTATGGCGGCTTCAGGATCGGGATTTCTCCAGGCTACTATGGATACTATGCGCCTTTTATTAACCGTGGGGGCGTGGTTGTGGAGCCCGGCATTCGCGGAGGCGACGAGTACGGTGAGAAGTGGCACGAAGAGGGAATGCTCCTCAACAAGCAGAACTGCTTCGACGATTTCAATGCCTGCGCTGAATGGCTGATCCGCGATAAATACACGAATTCGTCAAAAATCGTGGCCGAAGGCGGAAGCAACGGCGGACTGCTCATGGGCGCCATTGCCACCCAGCGGCCCGATCTGTATAAAGGTGTTGTGTGCGCGGTTCCACTTCTCGACATGATCCGCTTTCACAAGTTCCTCATCGCCCGCTACTGGATCCCCGAATACGGATCATCCGACAACGAGGCCGACTTCCGAAACCTGCTCGCCTACTCACCTTACCAGCACATCAGGCAAGGGGTCAATCTCCCCACGATGCTTGTGAGAACCGGCGCCAACGACAGCCGGGTAGATCCGCTGCATGCCAAGAAGTTTACCGCGGCCCTGCAGAATAACCCCGGACAGATAAACCCGATCATGCTTTACATCGACTATAATGTAGGACATGGTTCCGGGCAGGCTACCAAACAGCGTATCGATAACATCATGGTCGACTACGAGTTCCTGCTGAACCAACTGGGGATGTGATATTTTTTTCAAAATCCTTGACTTTGCCTTCTGAATGTAGTATTATTGCAAAATCATTTTGATATCATATTGATATCATAAAAACAAAACAAAATGGAAAAAGAAAAACTTACCTCTATTACCTCCGGGTACACTGCTGTTCTGCTGGTTGTAATATTCCTTGTACTAAGCATCTGCGGTTTTGTATTTTTCAACCAGCGGGTGGATATTATTATCATCTGCGTGATTCTGATCATCGCCGCCGTCTTCACTTCTATCGGCCTGACGGTAATCAATCCCAATGAATCGTCGGTGCTTGTGCTCTTCGGTGAATACAAAGGAACCCTCAAGAAGAACGGATTCTTTTGGGTAAATCCCTTTTTGGTAAAAAAGAAGATCTCCCTCAGGGCCAACAACCTCAACCGCGACCCCATCAAGGTGAATGACAAGCTGGGAAACCCCATCATGATTGGCTGTGTGCTGGTTTGGCGTGTTAAGGACACCTACAAGGCTGCTTTCGAGGTGGGCGACTATACCCATTTCGTGGATATCCAGAGTGAATCGGCCACCCGGAAACTTGCGGGGCATTACGCCTACGACAATTTCGATGACGAGCAGAAAGAGATCACCCTGCGCGCCGGAGGCGAAGAGGTTCACGAGGCACTTGAACGCGAACTGGCAGAGCGCTTGTCGATGGCTGGAATCGAAGTGCTGGAGGCCCGCATCAGTTACCTGGCATATGCTTCGGAAATTGCAGGAGCCATGTTGCGCCGTCAACAGGCAACAGCAGTGGTTGCAGCGCGTACCAAGATTGTGGAGGGTGCCGTGAGCATGGTTGAACTGGCGCTTAATGCCCTTAGCAAAAAGCAGATCATCGAACTCGACGAGGATAAGAAAGCCGCTATGGTAAGCAACCTGATGGTTGTACTCTGTTCTGACAAAGACACCACGCCGGTTGTCAACACGGGAACCCTGCACCAATAGACCCCGGATGGCGAATAAAAAGGTTTTTATGCTCCGGGTCGACCCGGATGTTTACGAAGCACTTGAAAAATGGGCCGCCGATGAATTCCGCAGCGTGAACGGGCAGATCGAGTGGATTCTCGACACCGCGCTGAAGAATCACCGGCGGACACCCCTAAAAAAAACATCACCCGGTGATCAGCCGGAAAGAAAGCAATAGCATGATACTAAGAGGAGCGAATTTCGGATTATTCAAACGAGCCATTGAGCCCGACCGGCCCAAAGTGAGGCCGGAGATGACACCGGCCGACTGGGTGCTTGAAGCCATTGCACTCATAGCCATGGTATCTTTGATTGGTTTTATCGCCTACAATTATCCGAAACTGCCAGATATCATTCCTACACATTTCAATGCGGCCGGGAATGCCGATGACCATGGAGGAAAGGGCTCTATCCTGTTTCTTCCCGGAATAGCAGTATTTATTTATATATTGATGACCCTCATCAACCTGGTGCCGCATACCTTCAACTTCCCCGGTAAGATCACTCCTCAAAATGCACTTCGGCAGTACACACTGGCAACCCGGTTGGTGCGTTACCTTAAAACGGTCCTTCTCCTCCTCTTCTTCTATATCAGTTATACAACCACCCGGGTAGTTTTCAGTGAAGCCGCCGGCCTTGGATTGTGGTTTATGCCGGTATTTCTCGGTTTGGTGATGATCCCGATCATCGTTTATATGATCGTTGCACTTGGTAAGAAATAGCATATATTTCCTATTTTTGCAAAAAATTACCGAATGAATTTCATTGAAGAGCTCCGCTGGCGGGGCATGATCCACGACATGACCCCGGGAACGGAAGAGCAGCTTTTAAAAGAGGTCACCTCCGGATATATTGGTTACGACCCAACTTCCGACTCCCTGCATATCGGTAACCTCGCTTCGATCATGATGCTTGTTCACATGCAGCGTGCAGGTCACAAGCCTTTTGCACTTGTGGGCGGCGCTACCGGAATGATCGGCGACCCTTCCGGCAAATCGGAAGAACGGAACCTGCTCGATGAAACCGTGCTCCGTCACAACCAGGCCTGCATTAAAAATCAGCTTGAGAAATTTCTCGATTTCAGCACAGGAGCCAATTCTGCCGAAATGGTGAACAACTACGACTGGATGAAGGAGTTCACCTTCCTCAACTTCCTGCGTGAAGTGGGTAAACATATTACTGTGAATTATATGGTTGCCAAGGATTCCGTGAAAAAGCGAATGGAATCGGGTTCCGGTATTTCTTTCACTGAATTTACCTACCAGCTTGTTCAGGGTTACGATTACTGCTGGCTCTTCGAACATAATAACGTTCGGCTCCAGATGGGCGGCTCCGACCAATGGGGTAACATCGTGACCGGAACCGAGCTGATCCGCCGGAAACTGGGTGGCGATGCATTCGCACTTACCTGTCCGCTGATTACCAAAGCGGATGGCGGAAAATTCGGCAAGACCGAATCCGGAAACGTTTGGCTTGACCCGAAGAAAACCACCCCCTATAAATTTTACCAGTTCTGGCTCAATACCAGCGATGCAGATGCCGCTGAGTATATCCGTAAATTCACCCTTCTGCCCAAGGAGGAGATTGAGTCGCTGGAAAAACAGCATGCCGAAGCACCCCACCTCCGTGTACTCCAGAAGACCCTTGCCTGCGATATCACTATCCGCGTTCATTCCGAGACCGATTACCTTGCTGCCGTAGAGGCATCAGGAATCCTCTTCGGGAAAGGGACAACAGAATCCCTCAAACAATTTGACGAGGAGACTTTGCTGGCAGTTTTTGAGGGTGTACCGCAAAGCGAAATAGCGAAGAGCGAAATAGCGAAAACCTTTAACGTGGTAGATTTCCTGGCGGAGATGACACAGATTTTCGCCTCAAAGGGAGAAGCAAGAAGGATGCTGAAAGAGGGCGGGGTGTCTATCAATAAAGGAAAAGTGGATGAGTCCTTCTCAGTTGACCAGACATGCCTTCTTAACGGCAAATATATCCTGGTTCAAAAAGGAAAGAAAAACTACTTCCTTGTTACGGTTATCTGAAGTGAAGGCCTTTGTGGCCGTTTTAATGATAGTCGTCACCGGGTATTCACTGGCAGCCCAACCTCTCCTACGAAAGGTACTCTTCCTTGGTAACAGTTACACCTATGTAAACAACCTGCCCGGCATAACTGCAGCCCTGGCCCATTCATCGGGCGACTCCCTATATTTCGAAAGCAACTCCCCGGGTGGTTATACGCTTGGCTGGCAACCCGTTGCACATTCAACCAATCCGGTGAGCCTGGAAAGAATACGAGCGATAGACTGGGATTTCGTCGTTCTCCAGGAGCAGAGCCAGACCCCTGCCATTTCACGGTTGCGCGACAGCTGCATGTACCCGGCTTCCGTTATCCTTCACGATTCTGTGAAGTCGGCCCACCTTTGCAGTCGTGTTCTTTTTTACCTGACCTGGGGGCGCAGGTTCGGTGGCATCCAGTGTTTTGAGCCCAACTACTGCAGTCCCAACTTTGCAGGGTTCGACCAGATGCAGGATTCAATTACCGTTGCCTACAAGGGAATTGCAGATTCGGTTGCCGGTTGGATCGCCCCGGTTGGTGAGGCATGGCGTTTCATTCTTCACAACACCGCGATGGTTCTTCACAGTGACGATAACTCGCACCCGAATCTGAACGGCTCCTATCTGGCGGCATGCGTCTTTTACTCCGTCATATTCGGAAAAAGCCCGGTAGGCCTGACATTTACCGCGGGCCTCGATCCCGATTCGGCGCTGATCCTTCAGCAGGCTGCCGACTCGATTACCTTTGGTTATGCCCAACAATGGAACCTATACAATGACGAGCCTTCTGCAAACTTCACACTCACAACTGCTGAATACACTCTTATTACCCAAAACCTGAGCGCTGGAGCCACCTCCTGGTTGTGGGATTTCGGGGATGGTCAAACATCCGCACTTTTTGAACCGTTTCATGTTTATGCTTCAACCGGCAGCTACACGGTGAAACTGAAAGCCTGCAACGATTGTTTCTGCGACTCGGTAGCGGAGAGCATCTCTATTACAACCCTGAAAATACCGCGACCTGGTTATGCAGCTGGAAGTATAAGACTGGCATGGGGAAATGAGGCCGGAATGCTGCGCCTTGTGAATTTTTACGGCAAGGGAACCCTGCACCTGTTTGACCTCACCGGAAGAAAAACCGGAACGATCCCCGTTACCGAGGGTAATGCAGGACCATTATCAAAACCGGACGGGATGTTATTGTGGATCCTTATTTCTGATTCCGGTGAAGTATTACAGCGCGGCAAGATTGTTAATTAGACAACAGGAGAGATTTGGAAATTTAATTGTTTTATCCTCTATTTATGCCTTATATTCAACACTATAACAATAAAATAATTCTGGTTACCGGTGGCGCCGGAGCGATTGGACGCAACCTGGTAGAATCATTGATTCAGTTAAATCCGAAAAAAATAGTCATCCTCGATAATTTATCATCTTCCTATGCATGGAATATCCCAAACCACCCAAATGTGCTGTTTATCAAGGGAGATATCAGGAATGATGATGATCTGCGACGTGCATTCCATCAGCGGCCAACCCTTGTTTTTCACCTGGCTGCATTTTTTGCCAACCAGAATTCTGTTGATTATCCATTAATAAGCGAGGATGTTAACAGCCGGGGGATACTGAAATTGCTGGAGTATTGCGTTATTTCTGGTAATATCGAACGATTTGTATACACCAATTCCGAGGGAGGAGTTTACGGATCTGACTGCACACTGCCTTACCAGGAGCATGAAATATCATTGAACCTGGGATCGCCCTATTACATTTCAAAAATGGCAGGGGAATCCTACAGTTGGTACTACCATACCTATTATCATTTACCTGTGAGTGTTGTCAGGCTATTCAATTCGTTTGGTCCTGGCGAAGTTCCGGGGCCCTACCGGAATGTCATTCCAAACTTCATTTATTGGGCTTTAAAAAAACAACCACTCCCTTTAACCGGCAATAAAGAAATTTCCCGCGACTTTGTTTATGTTAACGATACGGTTGAAGGTATTTTGAGGGCTGGTTTTATGTCCGAAGCCGTTGGTAAACCGCTGAATATCGCAACCGGAAAAGAAATTTTTATTTATGATCTGGCTGAGATGATCAACCGGAAAACTGCGAATCCGGCGGGTACAATCATCCTCAAAAAGAGAAAGTGGGATGCGAGAGAAAAAATAATCGGGGATCCCCAAAACTGCATGAATATATTAAAATTTCGTCCCACATCTGATATTGAAACCAGTATTGGACTAACAATCAACTGGTTTCATGAAAATTGGACAAATATTGAACAAAGCGTCCATTTTTCACCTGGTTTGAATCCCGCCCTGGATGTATAATCCACTAAGCTGAAAAAATGGTCATAGCTATAAATACCAGGCTGTTATTGCCTGGCAGGATAGAGGGAATTGGCCGGTTCTCCTGCGAAATATTGAAACGAATTTCGCTTGCCCATAAGGAGCATACCTTCATCTTCTTCTTTGATAGAAACTATGATCCCAGTTTTATTTTTTCGGATAATATCGTTCCGGTCGTCCTATTCCCTCCGTCACGTCATCCCGTTTTATGGTACTGGTTTTTTGAATATTCGGTTACCCGGGCATTGGAAAAGTACAAGGCCGATATTTTTATCACCACCGATGGCTGGCTTTCCACGCGGACCAGGGTTAAAACGTTGCAGGTACTACATGATCTGCATTATGAGAATTATCCGAATTTTTTGCCCCTCCTGACAAGAAGGTACTATCAGTATTTTTTTCCAAAATATGTTAAAAAGGCCACCCGGATAGTAACCGTCTCAAAGTTTTGCCAGAATGAAATAATTCAAACCTATGGGATTAATAGAACAGGGATAGATGTAGTCTACAACAGTACAAGAGAAGAGTACCATTCACTTTCCGACGATGAAATTTTGAAAGTCAGGAAGGAATATACGGGTGGTTATCCCTATTTTTTATTTATCGGTCCGGTTCATCCAAGGAAAAACCTTGATAATGCTATTAAAGCTTTTATTCAATACAGAAAGGTAAGGAATGATGGAACAAAACTGGTAATTACCGGTTCCAGGATGTGGCGAAATTTTGGACAAACTATTAAAATCAAGGATCCTGAAATTCTCCGGGACATACTGTTTACGGGGTATTTGTCGCCTGAAGAACTTTTCAGGATAACAGGTGCTGCTATTTGTTTGCTGTATGTTTCATTTTACGAAGGATTTGGCATGCCGGTTCTCGAGGCCATGAGTTGCAATGTGCCGGTTATTGCATCTGATCGTTCTGCGATACCTGAAATTACAGGCGATGCCGCGATACTGGTTGATCCTGCATCGGTCGACTCCATTACAAACGCTTTATTTTTGATCTTGGATGATGAAAAAATAAGGCAATCTCTGATCCTCCGGGGTCAAAGCAATTTAAAAAGATTTTCGTGGGATGAGTCTGCCAGCCTTTTCTGGCAAAGCATCATCAAAACAATGCAATAATTCAGGGTCTATCCTTCAGATAATCCACGATCCTTTTTCCGGATCTTCCATCCCCGTAAGGATTTTTCATGATTATGCCGGGCTGATGAATAAAGTAATTGAATGACGCGATTATTTTTTCCTTGTTCATGCCAGAAATGATAGAGTATCCCAATTCAACCGACTCATTGCGTTCGGTGAATTCACGTGTTACAATGACCGGGATATGAAATCCGGGTGCCTCTTCCTGGATGCCGCCTGAATCTGTAATGATCAGTTTTGTAATTGAATATAAATAGTACATGTCGGGCAAGCCAACAGGAGATAAAATAAAGATATTCGGATTGTCACTGAAGTCAGCAGCTTCCAACTCCTTCATAACAAAGGGGGCTTTATGCGAAATCCACAGAAAATTGAAAGCGGAATATTCAGCAGATAGTGTTTTTATCGTCTCAGCCAGGATGTGAAAATTGCCGTTCTGGTTTTCCCTGCGATGACAGGTAATCAAAATATTGTTGGCTGATTTATTACGGTCATCCATTAAACGGATATTTGTTTTGGAAATCAGGGGTTTTATCATCTCTATTACATCAACAATTGTATTCCCGGTGATCACGATTTTTCCTGTAGAGATCCCCTCTTTTAACAGGTTTTTTCGCGCATTTTCAGTTGGAGCAAAATGTACGCTGGTGGTGAGTGAAATGATTCTCCGAAAATATTCTTCCGGGAATGGATGATTAAAATTATTGGTTCTGAGTCCTGCTTCGATATGGGCGAAAGGAATTTCATTATAAAAGGCGCACATGGCGGCACAAGCACAACTCGATGTGTCGCCCTGACCGATGATCATGCTGATGGTATGTGATTTCTGAATACCATCAATTATTTTTTGCAACCCGGCTAAATAATAGGCGAAGGACAGACTAAGGGAGTTATTCTGATTCCTCAGGGGAATGGATGCATTGGGTGTAAAATGAAAATGCCGGAAAAGCTCCTTTGTCAAGTCCCTGTGCTGGCCAGTAAAAACAAAAACAAATGCATCTTCCAGCTTCTGTTTTTTTATCTCCTCAATTACAGGTAGTAATTTTATAAATTCAGGACGCGTACCAAAAACAATCAGTTTTTTAAACATTTACCGCTAATATTTGTTTGTAAAATCCAACCATTTTTTTAGCCGTATTACTGAAATGATATTGTGTTTCACTCAGTTTTCGCGCATTATGTCCTATTTCCCTGCATAAGCCCGGCGTTTGGAAGCATCGGATTATTTGTTCTGCAAAGCTGACGGGTGTATCGGCAATAAGGATATTTTTTTCTGCTTCATATTCAATTCCCTGTGCGCCAATCGATGTTGAAATGATGGTTTTTCCAAGTGCAAGTCCTTCAATGATCTTTGCCCTGATGCCGCTGCCCGACAAAAGTGGTACCATCATGATAGACTTGTCCTCCTGATACGCCAAGGGCTTTTTAATACCACCCAGTATCTCCATGTTTTCCGATCGGTGCTTATAAACCCATGAAGGCATATTGCTTCCTGCAACAGAGAACTTAACAGGGCATCGCTGTTTTTTGATAACAGGATAAACATATTCGAAAAACCATGTAATCGCTTCCAGGTTAGGGAGCCAATCCATTGATCCCAGGTGATAAACCACCGGCGGAATTTCAAATTGTTTTTGAAAATCATAGCCCTTCAGGTTGTCATAATCATATCCCATGGGAACAACCACGACAGGTGTCTTTTCAGAGAAGGAAGAATAAACAGCGGCATCCTCTTTTGTTAAGGCAATGATTCCGTTCAGCTGATCATTTACGCTTTGCTCATAGGTTTTCAAACGGGAAACAGCAATTTCCAGGAACCACTTTTTAAGCGGATTCTTTATCCCCTTGAGATAACGCTCCCATATTATATATTCAATATTCTGAGGCCGTAATACAATTTTTGCTGAGGAAAATGCTCTGATTGTTGCAATATACTTGCATAAGTAAAGATGTTCAAGTTGAATAATATCATAATCACCTGACTCAAACACAGCCTGAAGTTTGAGTTCAAAATCCCTTGAAATGAATCGCTGAATAAAATAAGATTCCTTTCCGAACAGGTTAACCATCATCTTGACCAGGCTGATTCTCGTATCTACAGTTACCGATTCAAAGCGCGTCGATTTCCTGTATTCATCAGGTAAGGTTTCGACATCAATAAAGTTGCGGGTCGGATTTATAGCCAGGGTTTTAACCTCAATATGGCTGGCAAGCAATCCCCTGGTTGTATAATGCATCACCTGAGCACCTCCGTCAAGGGGAGGATATGGCATTTTATGACAGATTTGGAGTACTCTCAATGCCTTTGTCTTGAAGAATTAGTTCTGTTAATTGAATGGCTGCAGTGCGACAACCTTTCTCATTAAGATGGACGCCATCAAAAAAATCATCCTCATCAAATTCAAATTCATAGGTGCGCAACATGTTTTCCTTTGCCAATTCCCCGATGCGAACATTAAACTCCATAATCTGGTCGTTCATTGAAAAATTGTAGGGGTAGAAAACCTTTTGTGTAAATGGGGGTAATTTAAAAAGAATAATATTATTGTTCACAGACATTAACCGAAGTTTTACAATAAGCTGCTTATACGCAATAGTAAAATTGTCAAGGCTTATATTTTCCTTGACGTCGTTGGTTCCGATCATCACCGTAATAATGCTCGGATAGCTGTTTTTTAAATTGCCAAGCATCGGGTCAATGGACCTGATCAAATCCATAGTAGTAAATCCATTGGCAGAATGATTGATTACATGCCAGTGCTTCTCAAGTTTTTTCCCGAGAATATCTCCGCAAATATCAGGATATCCTAAATAACTCCTCGCCCCGAAGGTGATGCTGTCGCCAAAAGACAATAACGTTTCCCAATTCATTCGTTTCTTTTTTTATCAGTAGAAGGTGTAAAATTAAGGAACCTTTGTGGAACTAATATGCTGCCCGGATTTTATCACCAGATGATACTGAAAACAGGCGGGTTTGATCCGCAAACGCAGGAATCAATACTACTTTATAGCCGCCGTATAAATGTTCATCAGCCGGCACGCAAGCAGCATGGGTTTTGACTGTGTGGAATTATAACTGATCACTATGGTGACGTTCAGTTCAGGAGAATACCCCGCCCAGTTTTTATACCCGGGAATGGTTCCGGTATGCCCCCACATCGGGGGATTGACCTTATGCATGATCCCCAGGCCGTATTCTTCACAGTCTTCGCCGGGAGCGGGAACCACCTTAAGCCGCTCAGCCTGGGTGGCGGGTTTTAACAGGGTGCCTCTGTACAGAGTTTCAACCCAGCTTTTCAGGTCATAAACATCGGCCACCATGGCCCCGGCCGCCCCGCCAATCGAGGGATCATAGGCCTCTGCAACATCAGGAAAATGGGTTGTGTCGCTGTCCCAGATCCAGTCATAGCCATGAACATAAGGCCCCGGCATGTTATAGCCCGAGGGATAGAATGTATTAGCGAGATGCAGCGGGGTAAGTAACCGGTTTTGTATCTCCACCCCGACCGGTTGTCCGGTTATCATTTCGATGATCTTGCCTGCAATGATGGTGTTGGTATTTGAATACCTGAAGTAGGTTCCCGGAGAAAAATAAAAGGGTTCAGTTTTCACCATGTCGATGAGATCCTGGCTGGTATAGACTTTATACGGATCTATCATCAGGTTCACCTGGAACGGCGTGGTCTCGGTATAATCAAAGATCCCGCTCGTATGGTTGCATATCATGGCAATGGAGATGCTATCGGCTTTCGGAAAATCAGGCATGAACCGGCTTAGCTTATCAGTAAGGCGCAAACTATCCACATCCACAAGCTGAAGAAGTACCGTGTAGGTATATGTTTTGGTAAGACTACCCATCCTGAATTTCATGCCGGGATCAGGTTTTTCGCCGGTCGCCACATTGGATTTCCCTTTGCCTGTTACCCAGGTAAGTCCACGGTTGGGAGCCCAGATGCCGATGATCATACCCGGAACGCGAACAGCGGCCAGCATCGAATCGCTTACCTGTTCCCACTGCGCAACAATCTGCTCATTAACACTGCTGTAGTCGGGATCGTTCTTCTTTTTACAGGCATTAACCAAAACAAACAGACAACTGAGCAACAGGATAGAGAGAAAGGCCTTTCTTTTCATAATTTGAATCTGTTGAATGGTACAATAGATCTATTGAACAATAAATTTCCGGGTCAGGCTCATTCCGCCAGCAGTGAGTTGGTAAAGATAAAGGCCGGGATAAATGCCTTCTGTGTTCCATTTAACGGTGTGACTTCCTGCTTTCTGCCTTTCAGCGACGAGGGTTTTTATCTGTTTTCCACAGATGTCGTAAAGCGCCAGGGAAACTTCGGCTGGCTCCTGAAGCCGGTAGGTAATCGAGGCCATAGAGTGTACCGGGTTTGGAATTACCGGGTCGAGTTCAAGGCCGTAGCCACCGGGTTGATTCTCGTTGATTCCCAGCATCGAATTCAACTTCCCGATCGCATACTTCAGTTCAACATCAATACTATCAGTATACAACTGATCGATGACCGTATCATTCAACGGTACCCGCATGTCGGGAATCACACCACCCGACAGCGTGGAATCTCCTTCGAGCTGAATTTTGAAGTCTTCATCCAGCGATTGTCCATAGGGGAACCTAAGGTACAACTCCTCAGGGGGCGTTGCAATATATATCTTGTACTCTACCATACCGAAGGAGCCGTTCGTGCCATGGAACCCGATAACTTTACAATCGGGTAACTTCTGAAGTGCCATGGGTATTCCCTCTCCTGAACTGATATTTCTCGGACTCACAAGAACCATTACAGGTTTTGAAAAAGTGAGCCCCTGGGGTTCAATAAAAAGGGAGCCGGGGGGATACTTCGGGTTGATATAACCCTGTACTGTCAACGGGTTGAAATGAGAGACGGAGGCCGGCCAGATCTCAATTGAATCGTTAGCCGGATTATACCAGGTCTGGTATTCGTAAAGAACCGTGTCCTGGTAAAAGAACCCTGAGAAGGCAGCTGAGAGGGCATCATCCCCTCCGGCATTTACCCGCATGTCGAGGACCATCCCGCGAACCCCCTGGGTATTGAACATCGTGATGGCATTCCTGAAATCTATGTAGATCTGCTTTAAGGCTGCTGAATCCTCACCATGTTCCATGGTAAGTTTGATATAACCATACCCTTCAGGCTGAATAATTTTGCTGGTTACGACCGGTCCCGGGTCCATCGGCGTCATCGATGTCTGGTTGTAGGTTGCATAATTGTCATCAACAGCGGTAAGGGTGGCAGTGACCGGATCGGCAGCCCCCCTGTTCCGGAATTTGAGCTTCATGGTGTTGCCAACCGGGGCCCTGCCTATGAACCGGTACTGGTGCATTTTTTTGCATTCCAGTGTGGCAGAATTTGTCTCGCTCCATAAAACCATCAACGTATCCAACACTGCCAGAACCGGATGATCGTTGATTTCCAGCACCTCGGCACCAAATGAGACTCCGGCAATAGCCGCCGGCGAGCCTTGGTTAACCAGAATGATAACGATTCGTCCGTCGTCAAGCCGGGTTACTGCAAATCCATAGCTGCCTCCCACCTGCCGGTACATTGCAGTTGCCTTGCGACCTGCCCATCCCTTCAGCGAAACATGGCCGTCGGGGATCGATACGGCATACTCTTTCAAAGCCAGGTAAAACGCTATTGTGTCATCGACTACCCCCGATGCCACGATTTTCGGCCTGATCTTCGCATCCAGGGCATTCCAGTCTATAGCTTTCCATTTGCCGAAAGGATAAGATTTCGAAAACTGCAGGTGCATGTTGTCGTAGGCTGCGACAAACACATTAGGTTGGGCAAACAGATGACAGGAGGTCATGATCGCCACCATCATCAGAAGAAATCTTCTCATGGCAATAGAATTAATTGAATATGCAGCTAATTTAATAAAACTACCAATAGTCAGGCTAATTCACAAACTGCTTCGCGTAGTACTTCGCGGTGAGTTTCTCGCCGGTGGCCTTTTCGATCATCTCGTTCCAGTACCATTTGTTGCCAGGCATAAACATCTTTTCCTTCAGGTAAGTTCCCACGGCTTTATTACCGGCAAAACTCTGAAATTTATATTCTTCCGACTTGATTATATTGCCCACGATGTGATAGTAGAGCTGCGAAGCGAGCAGTTCACCCAACAAGTAGTTGTGATAGTAACATGGATAGGTGGCAATGTGAATTTTAGTCGCCCAATCGGGTTCATTTCGCCCCTCTGGTCGTTTCAGCATCTGGTATTTTTCAACCAGGTCCCACCAGAGTTTGTTCAGATCCTGGTCGGGATTTTTATACATCTCCCTTTCGAAGCGATACATCACCTGTGCCCAGCGGCTGAAAACCAGCTGATCAAGACGAAGCGATTTAAAGCAGTTGTCGGCGATCTTCAACTTCTCCTCCTCGCTGATACCGGCCATGTCTTTAAGCCACTGGGGGTTTGACGAGAAACGGCCGAAGATCATGGCGATGGCTTCAGTGGTGAAGGTGTGGGCAGGATCGCGCAGGATAAATGGCAGGGTGGTATCGATATTTTTATCATACACAGCGTGGCCGAATTCGTGCAGCATTGTATTCATCCAGTACTGGTTGGGTTTCACGTTGCAGAGCACCCGAACGTCGCCGGTATTGTCGATATCCGTACAGAATGCGTGCTGGTTCTTACCTGGTTTTTCGTAGAGGTCACTGTTCTTCAGCATATCCTCAATGGGAAGTCCGATGCCCGCATAGTAATCGGAGGTGAGCGTTTCCAGATTCTTGTCCTTGTAATACTTGTCGAGATCAACATCGTAGATCTTCGGGGCCTGCTGGAAAAACCGGTTCTGGTAGTTCCAGGGCATCAGTTCATCCTTGCTTTTAAGATTGTAATATTTTACGAAATAACTGTCGATATCGCCCTTGACCTGTTCGAAGGATTTCTTTGTCAGACTGTCGAGTTCGTCGAAAAGTTGAGCTACCTCTTTGGGATCCTGGTCGCTGAGCGTAAGACTCATCTCATGATAGCTTTTAAAACCCAGATCTTTGGCCACCTCATTGCGCAGTTTCACCAGCTTTTTAATGTCATCGGCCACAACATTCCCGATCTTTTTCTGGGCCTCCCACACCTCCTTCTGGTATTTCACATCCTTCGAACTGTGCAGGATCTCCTCCACATCGTTATCAGAGAGTTGCTTTCCCTTCACCTCCGTACGGAAGTTGCCATATTTCTGTTCAATCACGGTTCCCATGCGTACCATGGCATTGAGTTTCCCGGTATCGGCCTTGGCCATGAGGAACGCCCGGTACAGAACATCAAGCTGCCGTAATAACAGGCTGTCGGTGATTAGTCCCGAGACCTTGATCTCTTCCAGTTTCTTAAGCTTATCCTTGTCCGAAAAGAGGGCCATTACCTTCAGGTTGAGATCTTCAGCCTTTTTAAAATCTTCGGGTTTTCCAGAAACAGCGGCATCCCAGGCAGCAATGGTCGTCTGCTTGTACAAAGGAATATACACGGAATCGTGCTTCCGTATAAAATCGGTCAGTTCATTTTTCATTTTTTCCTGTTTGGAAGTACAGCCTGCAAGCAACAAAAGCGACAGGACAATGGTGTAGATTGGTTTCATGGAACGGAGTTTAATATTTACGATTTACGAAGTACGATTTACGATTGTAGCTTCTATTGTTCTAATGTTCAATTGTTCTAATGCTCTATTGTTCTATTGTTCGAGTATTCGATTATTCGACATTCCATACCGACCCCTCTTTCCCATCCTTCACAGTAATGCGGAGCTTCTGAAGTGCATCCCTGATCTGGTCGGAGGTTCCCCAGTCTTTGGTTTCGCGCGATTTCTGGCGGATGGCGAGGATGAGCTGCATCAGTCCGTCGAGGGTTTCCCGGTTGTCGCTTCCCTTTTCATCTTTCAGCCCGAGGATGTCAAAAAGGAAGATGTCAAATGTCTCTTTCAGCAGTGTCAGCTCGTCATTTGAAAGGAACTCCTTACCGTCGTTCACCGAATTGATGATGCGTACCCCTTCGAAGAGGTTGGCTATCAGGATCGGCGTATTGAAGTCGTCGTTCATTGCGGCGTAGCACTCGGATGACAGATGGCGGATGACAGATGGCGGATGAGAGATGCTTCCTTCTCCCTCAGGGAGAGGGGCTGGGGGTGAGGGAATTGCAATAGCAGGGGTGAAACTATCTTCTGCTGCAAGTTTCACAAGGGTTTCATACCCGGCTATCAACCGTTTCAGCCCTTTTTCGGCTGCCAGCAGGGCTTCGTTGGAGAAGTCGAGGGTGCCGCGGTAGTGAGCCTGGAGGATAAAGAACCGGATGGTCATCGGGCTGTATGCCTGGGTAAGTGCGGCGTTGGTTCCGGTGAAGAACTCCTCGAGGGTGATGAAGTTGCCAAGCGATTTGCCCATCTTCTGTCCGTTGATGGTGATCATGTTGTTGTGCATCCAATAGCGCACCGACTCATGTCCAAGAGCTGCCTGACTCTGTGCGATCTCCGATTCGTGGTGGGGGAAGAGCAGGTCCATGCCGCCACCATGGATATCGAAGGTTTCACCCAGGTATTTGGCGCTCATGGCCGAGCATTCGAGGTGCCATCCCGGAAAACCGTCGCTCCATGGCGATGGCCAGCGCATGATATGTTCGGGCTGAGCTTTTTTCCAAAGGGCAAAGTCGGCCGGATTGCGCTTTTCATCCTGTCCTTCAAGGGTACGGGTGTTGGTCATTAGGTCTTCAAGGATACGTCCCGAGAGTTTGCCGTATTGATAGCTTTTGCTGTATTTTTCCACATCGAAATATACAGAACCATTAACAACATAAGCAAATCCTGCATCTAGTATCTTTTCTATCATTTTGATCTGTTCAATGATGTGGCCCGAAGCACGCGGCTCGATTGAAGGCCGTTTCACGTTAAGCGCCTCCATGAAGGTGAAGTAACGGTCAGCATAGTATTGTGCCACCTCCATCGGTTCGAGCTGCTCCACCTGCGCCTTTTTCGCGATCTTGTCCTCCCCTTCATCGGCATCGGCTACAAGGTGCCCCACATCAGTGATATTTCTTACGTAGCGCACTTTATAACCCAGGTGGAGCAGGTAACGGAACACCACGTCGAAGGTGATGGCCGGGCGGGCATGCCCGAGGTGCGGGTCGCCGTAAACTGTCGGGCCGCAAACGTAAAGGCCGGTGAAAGGTGGGTTGATGGGTTCAAATTCTTCCTTCTTGCGGGAAAGGGTATTATAGAGAAAAAGTCTAGATTCCATTGTGCTGAAATTCAGCTTTCAAATTTACGTGAGATTTTTCAGATACCGAAGGTCTAAATCAGGTTCTAACCTTTTTATAGAATACCGCCAGGTATCCACTGAAAACCACAGCCATCGCAAGTTGAATAATCAACGGAGTGGCCACCAGTCCGGTATCGAGGATGGCCAGCTGGATCAGCGCGAATTTCAGGAGATAGTAGACGGCCTTACTCAGCACAATACTCAGGAAGATGGCCGGGAAGATGTATTTCATCCGTTTGGAGAGGAGGTAGAACAGAAAGACATTCAGCGACAGTTCTGCCGCGATCAGAACCATCTTTGCAAAAACCGGGTGACCGGATATGATAAACGAAAAAAGAGGCATTGTGAGGGCAAGGAGATAGCCATTCTGCCTGTTGGTATGAACCAGCGCCAGGACCAGCATCAGCCTCATGGGTTCGATGAGGTAAACCGGCAAGGCCAGCAGGTGCGAAAGGGTCGGAACGAGGTAGATGAATGCCAGTGCTGACAGGTCGATGAGTATGCCAGCGACAGGAATTTTTTCAATGATCGTGTGCGAAAATGCTTTCATGAGTTACTGTTTGATGATTTTAAATTCCCTGGATGAGCCGGACCCTGATATTTGGAGCAGGTAAATTCCTGAGGTCAGGTTGTCCAGGCTGATTTGTGTGAGCGGCTGATTTTTTGTATTGCCAAGAAGCCTTGTTTTTCCTGTGATGTCGGCGAGAAGGTATTCAAACCCGTTGCAGCCCGGGTCGGCAATTCTTATCCATCTTCCTGCAGGATTGGGAAACACTGAAACATTCAGTGTTTGGGTAGTACCTGCTATCCCGGTATGCGGTTCATGGGCCTTATAAAGTTCAATCCCGCTTCCGGTTCCCAGGTTTCTGGTATATTGTTTATGCAATGAGTCGTTCCAGTGTTCGTGAACACCGAGAGAGGCAATCAATATTCCGTCGTTGTCGGGGTCATAGATGATGCCGGGAGCCCACAACGAAGAGTCCGCCGCCTGGTGCAGGTAGTCATCAACGCCAAACCAGTTGGGACGGCTTTCGGGGATGGTTGGGCCGTTATATTCGGTACGCAGAAAGTCGTGACACACCGACTCGATGGCAACCGGATCGAGCGACATGAAAAGCGATGAACACCAATCATTGTTAAAAGGAGGTGAAACCCATTTTTCAGGAACACCCAGTGCATCTTCCCCCGGATAAAGACCATCTACGATAATGAGAAGGTTCTTCCCGCTCAGCAGGTTGTGCATCATAATGTCGGTCTGCACGCGATAAAGACCGTATCCCAGCCGCAGTGGATCATCGGCGTTGTCGAACAACCCTTTGTGCAGATGCATCGCCCACTCCCGCGTAAAGGATCCAAAGTGGTTCTTTGCAGCAAGCGTGATCCCGGCAGTGCTGTGGGCCTTCATGGTGGGGATGTTCACCAGGTAATCGATCTCGTCGAAGAGGGTGAAAAGCTTGTCGGTCACGGCATCAGGCATCACGGTACCATGGTCGGAAAAGAAGACACGGTCGGTCGTGGTAACCGCGACGGGGGTTCGTCCCAAACCGATGATATTGATCTCCGGGTGAATCAGATTGTTGCCGAGCACATGCACACCGGGAAATTCGTTGTGCCACAATTCGTAAAACTCTTTGTAAATATTCCTTGCGGGGTCACCCACATAGATCATATTTTCAGGCACATTGGCCTCATTCACAAGTTGTTTCAACACGGCAAGTACAACGTAGGGGTCGGTTTCAGAGGCAAAGCTGTTGACAGCCAGATGGTCGGTGCGCCCAAGATCGGCATTGAAACGGCCAGAAGCCAGACCCCCGTAAGCGGTGGTGGCATTTACCTTGATCAGTATTTTCTCGCCGGCCGTGTAGCCAATGTTACCATTACCGTGGTTCCGGTTGAAGTACCTGAAGATAGAATCCCATGCGCCGGCAACATCTGAGGCCCCGCAAAGCGCTTTTACCGATTTCAGCATCATGCTGTCGATCGTCTCGTTGCTGTTGTTTTTTGTCATGAACCAGCCGTCGTCGCCTGGATCCATCACCCCGTTTTCATTTGAAGTATTGGTACAACTTCCGTTGGTGGCAGAAGGATCCCACATCCAGACCACCCGTCCTGGAAAAATGCCCTGAGCTGTTCCCATGGGGTCGTTGGGAGTGAAGTAATTGATCCCGGGCGCCCTTCGTGTAGCCTGGGAATCCACCGGTAACTGGATCACCGAAAAGAGGAAAAACACCAATGCACAAACCAGGAAAAGGGAGGCAATCAGGTGCCTCGACTGTGCCGAAAAATATCGAAATCGTCTGAATGCCGCTACCGATCCGGCAACACTCAGCAGATAAATGACAAATGCCGACATGAACGGTGCAGTAGCCTGCATGCACGGGTAGCCAGCCCGGCTTGGTTTAGGAACGACCCGAATGAGAAACCAGAGGGTTGCCAGGAATCCTGTAGCAAGTAAAACCAGCTTCGGTGACATTCTGCGCTCCCTTAGCCATATGATCAGTTGCCGGAACTTTACGGGTAGTAGGCAATGTATCGGATTGTACATAACAGGATGGTTTAACAAATTTCCCTAGCTCAGAGAAGATAAAGGTACAACTATTCTTCCTATTTTTGCTGTAAATTAAAAAACTACACCGAATGAAGGAAAAGATACTGGTTATCGGCTGCTCCGGGCAGATAGGATCGGAACTTACTCTCGAACTACGCAGAATTTATGGCGAATCCAATGTGATCGCCACCGACATCCGTCCTGCCCCGGCTGAAGTTGCAGGTACAGGCCCTTTTGAAATCCTCGACGTGCTTGACGCCTCCAAGCTTCAGCTGATCCTCGAACATGAGAAGATCACACAGGTCTACCATCTTGCCGCCATCCTTTCCGGCAATGCCGAAAAGCGCCCGCTGGCCTCGTGGGACATCAACATGCGCAGCCTGATGAACCTGCTTGAACTGGCGCGCGAACTGAAGCTCAGCAAGATCTTCTGGCCCAGCTCCATCGCCGTTTTCGGTCCCACCACGCCGCGCATGGATACCCCGCAGTACACCATCATGGAACCAAATACCGTTTACGGAATAAGCAAACTTGCAGGCGAAAGGTGGATCGAGTATTACTACAACAAATACAAGGTTGACACCCGCAGTCTCCGCTACCCCGGACTCATCAGCTATAAAACGGAAGCCGGCGGGGGCACAACCGACTACGCTGTGGAGATATTCTACGAAGCGATCAAACACAAGAAATATGAATGCTTCCTAGGGCCCGACTCTGCCCTGCCGATGATGTTCATGCCCGATGCCATCAAAGCCACAATCGATGTGATGGAGGCAGACGCTTCGAAACTCTCGCTGCGCTCCAGCTACAACGTGGCAGGGATTTGCTTTACACCAAAAATCCTTGCTGCTGAGATCAAAAAGCACATTCCCGAATTCGAGATCACATACAAACCCGATTTCCGGCAGGCGATCGCCGACTCCTGGCCGGCATGCATCAACGACGATGTAGCCAAAAAGGACTGGGGATTGAAATATGAGTACGACCTCGATAAAATGACCCGTGTCATGCTTGAGGAGATCGGAAAGAAACTGGGGTGAATCACCATTCACGATTCACGTTTCTCCTCAAAAATCACGTGTCTGAACTTGTTATATAAAAATGAGATGATGAGTAACAGGATTCCCAGCACAACAAAGACAATGGTTTTGGAGATGGTGTCGAGCGATGACAAATCGTAAAAGAAAAGCTTTAACAGGGTTGCCGCGAAGAGTACAATAGCCATGATGCGCAGGTGAAGCTTGTGCTTCCATATTCCCAGGGCGATCAGCAATAGCGCGTATACTCCAAAAAGGATGCTCAACCCGAGTTTGTATGACTGCTCTGAATGGAAAATATCCATCCAGTTTATCAGTTCATTCCCGGCAACCGTGAGTATCACAACATGCAGGAAAATGTCAAACTCCATTTTGAAATCCGTATCAATAAAATCCTGTCGCACGTATTTATACATGGCCACCAAAACCAGTGCCAGAAAAAGGAAGGATAGATATCTTATCCCGATATGAAAAGCCCCCCGGTAGAAAAACTCGGAAAACTCGGGATTCAGGTACGACTCCCGCAATGCCCCGATTGCAAATAGGCCTACGGTGAGCAAAACGCCTGCAGCAATGGCGTCGAAGGCGATATTGATGAGTCCCAGCAGTCCCTTCTTCAGTTTGAAAATATTTACGAAGGAGAGCAACGAAAAGAAAAACAGTGAATAAATTAATAACCAGATTGTTTCATATTGCCTGATATCCTCATTGCGATACTCTGTTCCGCCGCTCACCTCCCGCTCGACAGTAACCATCGTATCCAGGTAGCGCTGATTCCAGAAGGTTGTTATTTCTGCATAAAAAGCGAAATAGAGCACGATCAGAAGCATACTGGGCATGATGAAGTTCATCCACTTCTGAAGGATCTCCCTTTCTGCCAGGGGAGAGATGTACTGTTTAAGGGCATTGATGATGTTTATGCAGGAAAAGGAGGCGATGAACAGCAGAGAGGTCAGGAAATTTGTGTTCAGCAGGGGAACTATATGAAGACTATCCTGAAGCTGGCCAAAATGATGGTAGGCCATTTGCCAGCCAAGAGTCAGACTGAAAAATGCGAGTACCATGA
>CAYHCQ010000001.1:40221-82741 GCA_964355115.1 uncultured Prolixibacteraceae bacterium
TGATGGTAGGCCATTTGCCAGCCAAGAGTCAGACTGAAAAATGCGAGTACCATGAGGGGATAGGAGAGCAACTCGTACACGGCAGCATTCCGTGTACGCCCTATACAGAATAGAAGGGCGGCTTCAAGGCTCCAGAAAACCGGGACCCAGTTGCCATCAAGCTGTACCGGAATGGCGATGGTGAGAAAAGTAAGAGAAAGTCCGATAAGGAAGTAATACAGGTTCCTGTCGGCCTCCTTCTTCCGGAAAACGATCAGTGTTGCCAATAGGTGAACCACGGCATTGCCAAACGTGAATAGCCCTTCGAAATTTTCTCCGTCAGGATGCTTGTAGAGAACCGAATACCCCAGTCCGTAAAAAACCGCAGCATTCGCCAGCAACAGGATGATGTCCTCCAACCCGAACTTCTCGCTCCGTAAAAGCTTGTAGGCAAGGAAGATCACGTAGAAGGTGAAGAAGTATAGGGATATGAAAGTCCAGATAAGGGCGAAATGATCACCGGTAACATAGCCGGGTATGAACCAGCTGACAACAATGAGCCAGGTGAAGATAAAGGAGGAGTAATAGAGCGGCTTCCAGTATTTTCTGAAAGCGACAACCAGGATCCCTGCATTGATGATGGCCATATAACTGAAAAGAACTATCACCCTTCCTGAACCATCACTTAACAGAAAAGGCACCGCATAGGCACCAACCAGGCCGATATGGGCGATCACCTGCCGGTTATAACGGATAGCAGCCGCAACGGTGAAAATGGTAAAAAGAACCATCAGGGCAAAAGTAAACCCCGCCGGAATAAGCGAATAAAAACTATAGGCGGCGTATGTGATGAAATACATGATTGCCATTGAACCACTTAACAGGACGGCACTGAAGTTCTCATACTCTTTTCGTAGGCGGAAGGCAAATCCCAGCAGGCCAAGTCCCAGCAAATATCCCAGGATGATTCTTGTCCAGGGACTGATCAGGTTATGATCAATGGCATATTTGGCGCCTATTCCAACGCCTATCACAAGGATGGCAATACCAATCTTGTTGATTAGGTTTTCACCAATAAATTTCTCGATGTTCCGTCGGAATATGGGCTGTTTCCTCTCCTCCAGGAAAGGTTGTTCGGTCGCTTTCATTTTTCCCGTTGCTCCATCCTCCTGTCGGAATGGTTCTGTTTTTACCGATTGTGGTATTTCTGTCGGGAATTCCGTGACAACAGGTGCAGATTCAGTTTCTGCTGCGGAAGATGAAAGGTTCGTGATCTCCTTGCGCAAAGATTCAATTTCACTTTGAAAAACATCCTGTCGCCTCATCAGATCATCGAGCCTTTCGAGCAGATGTGCTATATGATTTTCGTCCATAGTTTTTCCATTAAAATAATTCCTTAGCTGCTAATTTACGAAATATGGCAGGCCATGTCAAATCGTTTCCATGATGACCGACTGTCTGGCCTTCATGTTACAGCATACTGTTCACGAGTTCGGAATAACCACTATCCGAATCCCTGAAAATCTCCTGCTCCAGGCCGTTGAAGTCCTTCTTCTCCCTGGTGAAACTTATTTTTCCGTTGGCGAGCAGATGAATGGAGTCGCAGATGCCGGTCAGCGAGCCAAGGATATGCGAGGTCACCAGAACTGTTTTCCCCCTCTCCTTTAATCTGAGCACAATGAGGCTGAGGAGGCGTGAAGATTCAAGATCGAGCCCGTTAAAGGGTTCGTCCAGGATCACAACCTGTTTGTCCTGCCGCAGAACTCCTGCCAGCGCAAGTTTCCGCTTCATCCCGCTTGAATAAGTGTCGATTACCTGGTCGAGAGGAAGTCTGAATATACGGTTCCATTCATCGGTATCCGGCATATCCGGCGGGGCAGTAAACAGCCCCAGGTATTCGCGGCCGGTGATGTTGCTGTAAAAAAAGTTATCCGTTTCCATGAATGACAGGTCCCTGCGGTGCAACTGCCGTCCTTCGATTTGTATCGTTCCCCTGACCGGCTTCACGAACCCTGCCATAGTAATGAGAAGGGTTGTCTTTCCTGCACCATTCATTCCCACCAGGCCATGAACGGAATTAAGTGGAAGTGCCAGGGTGAGACCATCAAGCACAGGATGGTCTCCATATGAAACAGCCAGGTTGTCAATATTGATCATCAAGTAGTTGTTTAAGGTTGTTGTGAGCGCCGGCCGCAAGGAACAGGTTAAACATGGCGACCAGCAGAGCCACGGGGAGAATCACCGAGAGGAGGCAGGCCATGGAAACCAGTACATCGTGAGCACCAGAAAAGGCTGAGGGACGGTATTGATAATACTTCAGCAGGATGGAGAACACCATAAGATTCATCAAAGCCACGAAATAGCCCATGGTAATCAACCTGTAACCGGGATTAATCAAGGCAATCACCAACATGGGTAACATAATAAGGGAAAAGCATCCAGTGT
This sequence comes from uncultured Prolixibacteraceae bacterium, assembly GCA_964355115.1. Taxonomy (GTDB): domain Bacteria; phylum Bacteroidota; class Bacteroidia; order Bacteroidales; family FEN-979; genus JANXZO01. The sequence goes on from CAYHCQ010000001.1 coordinate 42,646, forward strand.
GCCATAAGATCTTGTGAAGCAGGAATTTCCATGGGTCCGGGTTGCCGGCGCAAAGCATATTCCGTGATTCGTATTCAGAATAAAAAGAGGTGAAAACCAAGGTTACCAGCAGAGCGGAAATGGCAGAAAACCCTGGATGATAAAATCCGAGAAACCCAGGAATATAGAATAAAATCAAGGCAACCAGATTTTTACGAATTCCGCCCTGCCATTCAAACATCCCTTGCGGAATGAAGGGTAATTTTATCGACCGGCCACTACCCGTTGCCCGCAAAGGAACTATAAATGAAATTGTAATCATCAGCAGGATAAAAGCCAGGGCATGCAACCAGAGTGCCTTCGAAAGCAACAGTGCTGTAACAGGAAATGTGAAGAGAAGATACTCAGCGGCAAAAACATGCCGGGGCTGCTGCATCACCGATGCCAGGAAATGGTAGTCCTTACGCCTGCTGTGGATCATCCAGGTGATATAGCCGACAGAAGCCGGAATAACCAGGGGCCATGGATGCACCGCGATTCGCTGCACCAGGAAAAGAATCAGCAAAGGAAGGAGTAGAACCAGCACAAACAACGCCCGGAAAATCCCTATATCCCCTGAACTGCGGTAAAGCTGCATGAATCTGAGGAGGATGATTTTCCTGACCATGGAAAATTAAACTGAGGCCAGCGGAAAAGTTTCTTTCAGCCTTATCCCTTTATCGGTTGCATGCACGGTGCAACATTCATTCTGGATGTCGTGCTCAAAAAACAGGACATATCCCTTTTCTGCTGCCTCAGCCATGAAGGCCTCCTTTTCGGTGAGGGTGATGAGCGGCCGCGTGTCATAACTCATTACGTAAGGCAGAGGAACATGGGCCGCCGAAGGGAGCAGGTCGGCCATATAAACAACCGTCTTCTCTCCGTATCGGATAAAAGGGATCACCTGTCCGTCGGTGTGGCCGTTGAATATCCGCACTGAAACCCCCGGAAAGAGTTCCGAATCACCCTCAATCAGGTTCAACTTTCCGGTTTCGCCAATCGGTAAAATATTCTCCTTCAGGAATGAGGCCTTTTCGCGGTTGTTCGGACTGGTGCCCCACTCCCACTGCTGACGGCTGGTATGATACGTGGCATTCTTAAACGTGGGAATATATCCCGTGCGGTCGGAATTCCAGCGGATGGCGCCCCCGGCATGATCGAAATGGAGATGGGTGAGGATAACATCAGTGATGTCGTCAGTGGTAAAACCATGCGCAGCGAGAGATTTTTCGAGGGTATCTTCCCCGTTGAGAAAATAGTTTGATAAGAACTTCTCTGACTGCTTGTCGCCAATGCCGCAATCGATCAGTATCCGCCGGTCACCGTCAACGATGAGAAGGCAACGCATCGACCAGTTGCAAAGATTGTTTTCATCGCAGGGATAAAGTTTGCTCCACATCACCTTGGGAACAACACCAAACATGGCTCCCCCGTCGAGTTTCAGATTGCCTGTATTTATTGGAAATAATTTCATTTTTGCCATTTCATCATTTCACCAAGTCACCAAGTCACCAAGTCACCAATTATTTATATTCCTGCACCTCCATTTCGCCTTTCAGTACGCGGAGGGCGTTGGTGGCCATGGCCTGGATCTCGTTGTCGCCGGCATAAATGAAGATGGGTGCAAATTTTTCAACATGATCTATGATATACCGCACCACAAACTGACTGTGGGCCACATCACCGGTGATGAGAATGGCGTCGGCCTCGCCTTTCAGCACAGCAAACATCTCTCCAATACTCTTCGAAACCTGGTAAGCCATTGCCTCCATGATGAGTTTCGCATGGAGATCACCTTCATGAATCCGGTATTCGATCTCATTTATATCCATAGTGCCGAGATGGGCGTTTACTCCCGCACAATGGGTGAGCAGACAAAGCATCTCGTCCAGGGACTTTTTACCGCTGTAGCACAGTTTCACGACGTCACCAAGGGGAAGTGTTCCGCTGCGAACCATCGAGAATGGGCCATCGCCTTCGAATCCCTGGTTCACATCTATAACCCTCCCCTGATAGTGGGCGCCCACGGTTGTTCCGTTTCCGATATGCGCAATGATGAGGTTCATATCCTCATACCTTTTTTTATGTGTTTCGGCATGCATCTTTCCAACTGCTTTCTGGTTAAGTGCATGGAATATCGATTTGCGTGAAAGCTCGGGCGAACCGGTAATCCGGGCTACATCCTGCAGTTCGTCAACCACAGTAGGGTCGGCAATCATGGCGCTGGCTCCCGGAACATCGGCTGCAATGGCATCGGCAAGCAGTCCGGCAATATTGATGATGTCCTCTCCCACCGGACTGTACATCAGGTCGGTCTTCAGCAGTTCGTTTACGGCAATAACTCCGGATTTGACCGGCTTGATCAATCCTCCGCGGGAAATAACGATCTTCAGTTCATCAAGCGAAAAATCATTGTTTTGCAACTCCCGCATGATGATCTCCTTGCGGTAGTTCACCTGGTCGTAGATGGTCGGGAATGCCGCCAGATCCTTTTCCCCATGCCGGCGGTTGATCATGTAAAGGAGCTTGTAGTTCTGGTAAACGGCGATCTGGGTAAGTTGGTCTTTCGGATTGACAACCAAAATGTTAAACGGGGTCATACACGGTATTTTTGAATTTTACATGTTCCGGCGGTACTGCCCTCCCACTTCGAAAAGGGCATCGGTGATCTGTCCGATAGAGCAGTATCGGGTCGCCTCCATCAGGCTTTCAAATATATTACTATTTTGCGTTGCCGCGGTCTTCAGTTTGGCAAGCATTACAGCAGAAATCTCTTTATTTGTTTCATGCAGTTGCTCAAGCATTGAGATCTGGTATTGCTTCTCCTCTTCAGTAGCCCGGATGACCTCGCCCGGTGTTATCGTAGGGGAACCTTTACTCGACAGGAAGGTATTCACCCCCATGATTGGCAATTTACCATTGTTTTTGAGGGTTTCATAGTATAGTGACTCCTCCTGGATGCGGCTGCGCTGGTACATGGTCTCCATGGCGCCCAAAACGCCACCGCGTTCAGATATCCTTTCAAACTCAACCATCACAGCCTCCTCCACAAGGTCGGTAAGCTCCTCGATGATAAACGCCCCCTGGAGGGGATTCTGGTTTTTCGCCAGTCCCAGCTCATGGTTAATGATCATCTGGATGGCCATGGCCCGGCGTACCGACTCCTCGGTAGGAGTGGTAATCGCCTCATCGTAGGCGTTGGTATGAAGAGAGTTGCAGTTGTCGTAAATGGCATACAGCGCCTGCAGGGTAGTCCTGATATCGTTGAAGTCGATCTCCTGGGCATGAAGCGACCTTCCGGATGTCTGAATATGGTACTTCAGCATTTGCGAGCGGGCGTCGGCCTTGTATTTGAATTTCATTGCCTTGGCCCAGATGAGCCGTGCAACACGGCCGATTACAGAATATTCGGGATCAATGCCGTTGGAGAAGAAAAATGAGAGGTTGGGGGCAAACTTATTCACATCCATCCCGCGTGAAACATAATACTCAACGTAGGTAAAACCGTTGGCCAGGGTAAAGGCAAGCTGGGAGATCGGATTGGCTCCTGCCTCCGCAATGTGATAGCCGGAAATGGAAACGGAATAGAAATTCCTGACGTTGTTATCGATGAAATAGGACTGGATATCCCCCATCATCTTGAGGGCGAAATCGATGGAGAAAATGCAGGTATTCTGGGCCTGATCCTCCTTCAGGATATCGGCCTGAACCGTTCCACGCACCTGTGTAAGGGCTTCACGCTTAATCCTTTCATACACCTCTGCAGGAAGCACCTGGTTGCCGGTTACACCAAGCAGCATAAGCCCAAGCCCGTTGTTCCCCTGAGGAAGTTCTCCCTGGTATTGCGGACGGATGGTTCCTGCCTTTTTATAGATCGCCCTGATCTTTTTTTCAACCTCCTCTTGCAGTCCATTCTGGCGGATATAGATTTCGCATTGCTGATCAATAGCGGCATTCATGAAGTAGCCAACCATGGTCGGGGCAGGACCGTTGATGGTCATGGAAACCGAAGTATTGGGATTCACCAGGTCGAAGCCGGAGTAGAGTTTCTTGGCATCGTCGAGGCAGGCGATGGAGACCCCGGCATTGCCGATTTTCCCATAGATATCAGGACGTATTCCCGGGTCAAATCCGTAAAGTGTAACGGAGTCGTAAGCAGTTGATAACCTCACAAACGGCATTCCGAAAGAGACATAATGAAACCTTTTATTGGTTCGTTCGGGTCCGCCCTCTCCGGCAAACATGCGGGTGGGATCCTCCCCTTCGCGCTTGAACGGAAAAACACCGGCGGCAAAAGGAAAAGCACCGGGCACATTTTCGCGGAGGTTCCATTTCAATACATCACCCCATGCTTCATAGCGTGGCATTGATATCTTCGGGATCTTAAGCCGGGAGAGGGATTCGGTGTGTGTTTCAACCTTTATCTCCTTGTCCCTGACCTTGTAAATATAATAATCGTCCTTGTAGGCCCTTACTTTTTCATTCCAGTTTTTAATAATATCATGGTTGGCAGGGTCGAGATCCTTTAAAGTCCTCTCAAACAGCATGTCCAGTTCGAGCAGCATACCCGTTTTATTGCAGGGCGGAGAGGAGCTGTCATCGGTATTCCCGCTTGAATCTGCATGCAGGGTTTCAATGGTCTTCGCAATTGAATAGAGCCGCTGGGCAATTGCAGCCTGCTTTTCTGTCCATTGGTTGTACGACCTCACCCCTTCTGAAATCTCTGCGAGGTATCGTGTGCGGGAAGGCGGAATAATATAGATCTTTTCCACCATCTCCATTCCTCCTGCATACTCACTCGAAAACGCAGCGCTTGTCTTCTCTTCAACCTTGCGGATCAGGTCGCGGTAAAGCTCGTTGACTCCCGGATCGTTAAACTGGGAAGCCACGGTTCCGTAAACAGGCATCTCATTCACCGGACGGTCGAAGAGTTTCTGGTTGCGCTGATACTGTTTTTTTACATCCCTCAGCGCATCCAGTGCACCCCGTTTATCAAATTTATTGATAGCGACCAGATCGGCCCAGTCGAGCATGTCGATCTTCTCGAGCTGACTTGCCGCCCCATATTCAGGAGTCATTACGTACAGGGTAACATCACTGTGATCGACTATTTCGGTATCGGATTGCCCGATCCCCGAGGTCTCCACGATCACCAGGTCAAACCCGGCAGCCTTCACAATATTTATCGCATCCTTCACGTATTTGGAAAGTGCAAGATTCGACTGTCTTGTAGCCAGCGACCGCATGTAAACGCGCGGGTTGAAAATGGCATTCATGCGGATCCGGTCGCCAAGCAAAGCACCACCGGTCTTGCGTTTTGTAGGATCAACCGAGATGATCGCCAGGGTTTTATCGGGAAGGTCGCTCAGATATCTTCTCACCAGTTCGTCTACCAGTGATGATTTTCCTGCACCGCCGGTTCCTGTGATCCCCACAACGGGGATCTGTTTTTTTTCTGCCTCCTTTTCAATTTTTTCCAGGATTGAACGGGCCTGTTCAGGAAAATTCTCCGCCGCGGAAATTAAACCGGCTATTGCGTTTTCATCCCCATTCCGGATTTTTTCTTCCAGAGAGGTATAGCTATCCATGCCTGTTGGTAATACCCCCACCGGGAAATCGCATTTTTCCAACAGGTCATTGATCATCCCCTGCAATGACATTTCCCGGCCATCGTCGGGCGAATAAATCCTTGTAATGCCATAATCGTGCAAGCCCTTTATCTCGCCGGGCAGGATTACTCCTCCACCCCCGCCAAATATCCGTATATGTCCGCAACCCCGCTCTTTCAGAAGGTCATGCATGTACCTGAAGTACTCGTTATGCCCTCCCTGGTAGGATGTAATGGCAATCGCCTGCACATCTTCCTGGATGGCGCAATCGACCACCTCCTGAACCGACCGGTTATGACCCAGGTGAATGACCTCGGCACCGCTCGCCTGGAGTATCCGGCGCATAATATTAATGGCTGCATCATGTCCGTCGAAGAGCGAGGCGGCAGTGACTATCCGGATATGATTTTTGGGTTTATATACTTCGGGGATATTCATCAGCAAATCGGCACATCAGCAAATTAAATAATTAATCAGTCGTTCATTATGGCACGTGCAATAATCACCTGCTGGATCTCACTGGTACCTTCGTAAATCTGGGTAAGTTTGGCTTCGCGCATCAGACGTTCAACATGATATTCCTTAACATAACCATAACCGCCATGTATCTGCACGGCTTCAGTGGTGACGTACATAGCCGTTTCGGCAGCCCAGTATTTTGCCATGGCACTGGCCGTTCCGTAAGGTTTTCCCTGGTCTTTCAGCCAGGCGGCCTTGATGCAGAAATAGCGGGCGGCTTCGATACGGGTATGCATTTCCGACAATTTGAAGGCGATAGCCTGGTGGTTGATGATCTCCGTTCCAAAGGCCTTCCTTTCCTTGGAATACTTCAGGGCGCGTTCAAATGCTCCCTGGGCAATTCCAAGTGCCTGGGCAGCAATCCCGATACGTCCTCCTTCAAGGGTTTTCATGGCAAATTTGAATCCGAACCCGTCGTCACCCAAACGGTTTTCCTTGGGAACTATCACATCGGTAAACATAACCGAATGGGTATCGCTGCTGCGCATACCCATCTTGTCCTCGTGAGGACCGAGTGTTATGCCGGGAGAATGACGATCGACCAGAAAAGCATTGATCCCCTTATGTCCTTTTTCGGCATGGGTTTGTGCGATAAGAATATACGTGCCAGCAGAATTCGCACTGGTGATCCAGTTTTTCACCCCGTTAACCAAGTAGTGATCGCCCTTGTCGATTGCCGTGGTACGCTGCGAGGTGGCATCCGATCCGGCTTCGGGCTCAGAAAGCAGAAATGCCCCTATCTTTTCACCCCTGGCAAGGGGTTTCAACCATCTCTCCTTTTGTTCTTCCGTGCCAAACGCTTCAACTCCATAGCAAACCAGCGAATTATTCACCGACATGATAACGGAAACCGAACTGTCTATCTTCGAGATCTCTTCCATCGCCAGCACATACGAAACGGTATCCATACCTCCCCCGTCGTATTTTGTGTCGACCAGCATTCCAAGGAACCCAAGTTCTGCAAGGGCCTTTACGTGGTGAGTTGGAAATTCGGCTTTGGCATCCCTCTCCAGGACGTCCTTGATCAGCTCCCGCTGGGCATAATCCCGTGCAGATTGCTGGATCATGATTTGTTCTTCGGTGAAATCAAAATTCATGGCTTAACTTTATAAAGCGTTAATAATAAATAACTTGTGCATTCCCTTTACAAAGATACCATTTATCACAAAGTAATTCAAAAAAAACCCGCCTTTCGGCGGGTTTTTTGATAGAAACCAAATCCCCGGGAACCACCCCGGGGGTAGAAACCAAACAAAAACCCGGTGTTACCCGGGAGTTCTTTATGCGTTAATTGATGGTGATTCCCATCTTGGAGTAGGCAGACTCATTTACAAAATAGAATTTCTTGCTGCTGATATCCTCTGATTTGTAATTCCACGGACAAACCTGGAGCATTCCCTGTCCTGCGGCAAGTTTTGAAAGTTCAGCTGCTGAGAAGGTACATTGAGCTGCACTGCCGCCAACGCGTTTCAGGATATACCCATTGCTGTAGTCAGCAATTGTAATATAAACCGAATCGGCATCGCTGACCGCAGAACCCAGTGAGATTGTCAATCCGCTTGCTTTGGTAATGGTTGCAGGAAGTGAGCTATATCCCGAAAAGTCGGCCATGGGTCTGTCATTTGTGTAACTGATGGCAGGTACACCACCCGATCCCGATACGACCCAGGCAAACTGGTTAAATACAAGAGGATCGGTAAGGGTCTGGTAAACATAGGCATTATTGCCTGTTTTAGTCAGCATTTTGTTATTCAGGGATACGTTCCCGGCATCAACCAGGCCTCCGCCCGGCGCTGAAAAGAAGGAGGCAACGGCCGAGTTCACTTCCACCGGGATGGTATATCCGGCTACCGTGGTATAGGATACGGACTTTACAGCAACCATTCCACCGTAAGCATCACCGAAAGCAATCGACGGTGTGGAGGCGGAGGGTGTTGAAGGAATATCATTTATGACATCCGCTGTCTTGGTACAGCCTGAAATAAGCAGGGAACCGAACATAAGACCAGATAATAGAATTTTACTGATGATTTTCATAGCTTTTTATATTTTATCCGGCAAATATAAACCTTAAATAGACTGATTCCAAATATTATTTAAAAAAAAAGAGGCTGTCTCGAAAAAAACCGGTTTACGGCTTTGCTGAGACAGCCTCCCCAGGGGGTTGCCTACTGTTTTATGTAAGCTATTTTCAAGTCTCCGGCACGTGTATGCTCAATGATAACACAACGTGTTTCAGTAATCTCAAGAATGTCGATCACGAATTTGCGGTCGCCTTCGAGCTCTTTTGCAACTACCCGCGTTCCTTTGCTCTTCATCTTCCATTTGACCTTCAGCGGCTTCGGGTAATACATCTTTACAGCTTTCCCGTTGTCATAGACCTCGAAATCGGCGCGTTGCTCACTTCTGATCAGCCTGTCGAGTGCAGCACCCATACGCTGTTCGGGCGACTCTGCCTGGACCCCGCCCGCAGCGCCGGCACTCCTGGTCGAATCGCCGGCTTTCGCCTTTACCGGCTGGGCCGCATTCGCGCCTGGCTGCCCGCTGGCGGCGGCCTGCGGTTCCGGAACTGCATTCGGATCAATATATTTTTCTACACTTTCAGGTTTCCATTTTCCTACAATAAGCTTTGCATTTGGATGGGTTGTGACACATGAACTCATAAATACAACACCCAATATAAAAAGACAAAAAATCAATAGACGGTTGTTCTTCATTTTCAGCAGGTTTTTTATACAAACGACAATTCAGATTAATTATTATATCTCTTTTCTCACGTCAACAGTCGAATCCTCATTGTTTACATGCACTTCAAATCCCCTCTTCCTGAAAACAGAGATCATTCGCTGGTTGTCGGTGGTGGTCTGGGCCACTATTTTTTTGAGATTCCAACGGGCTGCAATATCGAGGCAATAATCGGTGATGCTGTTTCCGATGGAGACAAATTGTGAAAACCCGATCTTGCCTTCGATGGCCCAGTCAAGAACCGATGTGCAAAGAGCGCCCGATTGCGAAATAAATGCGATATTTCCGGGCTTCGGTATATCGGCCGCGAAACTGGCATTGAGTTTCAGCCCGGGAACAATTGATTCAGGGTTTCTGATAGGTTTTCGGGTCCAGCGCCTTCGGACTCCACATTGTAAGGAAACGAATCACCTTTGTAGTGTCATATCCCTTGACCTTTGGGTTGAAATATTCAAATGCATCTGAATCCTGCGTATTGAGCCTCTTGCCTGTTTTATCGAGGATTACAAAAACTGGATAACCAAAACGATTGGGGTATCCGAATTCCTGAAAGAGCGCATAATCGCGCTTTGCTTTATCCTGCGATACGTTAAACAGCATGTAAATGTAATTCGACTTCATTACCGAATCAACCTGGGGTGCTCCGTTTACCAGGGCATGAAACCGCATACACCATGAGCACCAGTTGCCTCCGAATTGCACGAGAATATTTTTGTTTTCCTTTTGTGCCTGCTCTATTGCCTTCTGCAGATCGGCCCGGCCATCCTGGTTTTCGTTGTATGGCTTTCCTGCAGTCTGGCCAAAGGAATTGATAATTGACAATTGACAATTGACAATTATGATTAGAGCGGTAATTCGGATGAATCGTTTCATAAAAAGGATTTCTTGCGAAATTAAAAAAAATCTCATGATCATCACCGTATCAGTATATGACCATCTTTCCGGAACAGATGTTTCGGTCCGCCCCAAACAATGTGTATGTAAATAATCCTTTAAGCCCTTTCGTGTTTGTAAAAACAGCCTGGTTAAATCCCGGACTGATCTTTATCGGAATGGTCTGGATCTGTTTTCCAGTGATGTCGCGGATTACGATCAATGCCCTTTCCATATGAACATCCGGGGTAGCTTCAACAATGAAAATTGTCTGCCCGGAAAAAGGGTTTGGGCTGTTCGGTAGCAGCCGGATCCCCCAGTTGCGCTCAAGCTGGCTGTTCAATCCAACGGCAAGAACCGAAAATTCATTGCAAAACAGGCTTTCAACACCATTCTTCACATTGGCAACACTAAAGAAATAGGTCTTATTGGGGTCAAGCCCGTTGATCACAATGTGATTTGTAAGAAAGGTATAAACCGAATCGAAATAAAGCGTTCCTGATCTTTTGGTGCGAATCCCCACCCGGTAGTGCTGGAAAACTGAATCGGCCCCATGCATCAGGATTTCGATGCCCCCGGAACATGGAATCCATTCTGGTTGCGGCATCGGAGGTGCCAATGCCAGCCACCCCAGGTTCACCCCGTTCATGATCAGATTTCTTTTCAAATACCCGGGATCAACGAAGAAACTGTCGATACTTCCATTTGGAGGTATACTGAGATCAACTCCGAGAATATCCCTTACGGAATGCTGACGGTCGGGCGGGGTGCCGGATCCATTGCCATGTTCATTCCGCGAAGTAAACCTGATTGCAGAATATCCTTTCTGGCGGAACGGGATGTGGTCGCCGCTCCTGCCAGTCCTGTCTTCGGTTATAATGATATCGATGTCCATCGGGGTGGCAAGGAGCGGGTTGATCTGTTCTTCCTGGTGAAGGCGGATGTAACGCGCCAGCTGTTTGTGCGGTGAAACAGCAGTTGAATCGTTATATGTGGAGTAGGAAAATATCCGAACATGTGTGCTGTCAATATTGTTCAGTCCGGGACAGCCAGGAGGTGAGGCGGTCTGACCACAAATAAATCCGCCGATGACATCATTATTAAGCACAGCCCGCATACGGATATTATTGTCCTTGATCCATTGCGAAAATGCTTTTGCCCCGTAAAGGCCCTGATCCTCCGCAGTAACAAGGGCGAAAACAATCGTGTGATCATAGGCATACCTTGTCATGATTCTTGCGAGTTCCATAACCAATACCGTCCCCGACCCGTTGTCATCCATACCCGGTGAATAGCAGGCTGTATCGCACAACCCTTCACAGCGGGTATCGTAATGAGCTTCGATCAGAACAACCTCTTTGTTGGTGGTGTCTAAACCAGGTAAAACACCAAAAACATTACGGTGATGAGCCTGCCCGCATATCGGAAGGTTAAAGTCCATCCACGAAACCAGCAGCCTGTTATTGCAGGAAGCGCTGTAGGCTTCCATCTTCTCATAAATCCACCGGCGCACGGCACCAATGCCATGGGTTTCCGAAACTGTATCAGAGCCGGAATTCCGGTTGTGGTACGAATCGATCTTGCCAAGGTAATTGATCAGGGTATCTTTCGAACTCCTGGTTATTATTCCATACATTATGGAGTCAGGATCATTGATGACCACAGGAGGTTGAAAAGAAGCAGGATTATAATTTCCCAGGAGTACAGGCAGCACCAAAGGATTGGTTACGGTCATATTTGTCTGGGCAAATGACAATGCTGAACACAAAGTGAAGAAAATCAGAAGCCGCCGCTTTTTCATACCGGAAAGTTTTAACAAATATATAATTTGTTATTCTTCCGTCCGCTTCTTTTTCGAGAACACTTTTTTGATGTTCAGGTAATCGAGGTAATACAGTACCCGGATAGAAAAGCTGTTGGATTGCGGGGCGTTGAGTGTATTTCCGAGGTCGTTAAAATAGTTGTGAACCAGCTGATTGCCCCAAGTGTTTATGATGTTTTTCCATACGATGCTCATCTCGCTTCCCGGCGCGAAATACCATATGAACTGGAGGTCGACGGTTAAGGCATTGAAATTGATGTTCTGTCCGTCGATGAATGCAGATGGATTCAGGCTTCCGTCAAAATTGAGCGTGTAAAATGAAAGGTAATTTGCCTGCGACCAGTAGTGCCGGGCCCGAAGTGAAAGCGATGTCTTCGTTCCAAATATATAGCTTGCTGTAAGAATGTTGTTGATCGTGGTGATGTCGCGCCTCCCAAAATAAATGGTTGGAATCATCAGGGAATCATATTCTGTTCCGGCCCACCCGTAGTTATTGAGATCGTTCTGATACATCACGCTCATCGTTACCGAAAGGCGGTCGCTGAGCCGCACCCGGGGTGTAAACCTGATGTAATACATAAAGTTATTATTCGACGGACTGTTCATGAATCCAAAATTATGATAGTACCTGAACATTTTCCGCCCATCAGAAGAAAACCCCCAGGAACCTGAATAGTTCAAGGGCATCTCATATACTCGTCCGGGTTGCCGGGGCTCATAAAAATCATTGAATCCCAAAGGTTGTATGGCAGCCTCCAGCGCATTACTCCAGTATTTTACGAAGGTGATCTGATTGCTCAGGCTGAAATTCAGGGTCTTAAATTCATTGGGCTTGTACTGTGTTATGTAGGCCGTCTGGAAGTCGGTCTGGGTATTGATTATTTTCCCCTTCGGGTCAAAGTCATACCAGGAAAGCCGGAGGCGGTTATAGGTTTCGTTGTTGTAGGGAATAAACCCCATATCGTTGGGGTCGTAGGTGTCGCCGGTTTCCTGCCTGAGCAGTTGGTACTGGAATTTGCCGCTGGGTTTCGAAAGGGCAATGGTATACTGGTGACCAAATTCAGGACTTGTTCCTGTTGTATATTGCTGGCTTAAATTAAAACGGCCAAAAACCTGAAAGGTGGCTTTTTTGTTCTTAATGCTGGTTTCGACCCCGGTTACGTTGGCCGAATACCCGTCGTCGGGTATCCAGTAGTTGGTATTGATCAGCGTTACATAGGAATTGTTTTTCAGGTTCTGGTCGAGGACAAGCACGTTGTAATTGGTAAAGGGCTGCGTCATCACCTTGCGCGATTCGCCTGTAATCGTGTCCTCAAGTGTAGCCCAGGTGTTGGTGGTCATCCCGTTGAAAAAACCGATACCCAGCCCCTTCGCATTCCTTCCCGATATTTTGGTTGCATTGATGATGCGCGTCTGGTCGGGGTTCTTTGTTACCTGCTCACCTGGCTTCAAACTGTCGTAACCGGCATAGTAGTTCTTAGGTGTACTGCCCACGCGCCGGGTGTAGAAGATCTCGCATTTGTCGAAGAGTTCTGTGGCTTCGGTAAAGAACTGCCGCTTTTCATCGTAACGGATTTCAAACGGAGTAAGGTTCAGCACCTGGTCGTCGCTCTGAACCTGTCCGAAGTCGGGGATCAGCATCATATCCAGGGTGTAACTTTCATTTATACCGTAACGCAGATCGAGCCCTCCGCGAAGGAACCATGACCAGTTTGTGTTTTCGGGGTTCTTCTCTACGTAGCCAGAGAGATAGGGTGAAAAGGAGAGCCTTACGGGAGGTTTAATATCATGAATGCCGCTCACAGTACCGTAATAACGGAAAATATCCTGCGATTTATTGTCAACCCACGACCAGGTTGAGTATTCGTGGTAGCGGTGAATATTCCTCCACATATTGATTCCCCAAACCTGGTTTTCCGATTTCGGAAAGCGCAGGGCTGAGTAAGGTATTTTCACCTCCACGATCCATGCCGTATCCGTGATCAGGGTGGCACTCTCCCAAACTGCATCCCAGGAGATATCCTGGCCGATGGCCGAATATTTGCAATCGTTCTGCAGGTTGGCAGGGCTAACCTTAAACTCATACATATTGAGTCCGTCGTTGTATGGAAGAATGTCGAAAGAGATGTAGTCGGTATTCAGCTGCTCGATCTGGTCGCGGCGTCCAAGCTCCTTGCAGATGCTGTCGGGGCGGGGATCGTACATCACTGCCAGGATATAAAGTGCTGCATCGTCATAAGCAAAACGAATCTCGGTAGGCAAGGCAGGTGAGGTCCCGTTCCGGGGGCCGTATTCCACGAAATCGGTTGCTCCCGGCGCGATTTTCCAGATCGCCTCATCCGGTTTTCCGTCTATTTTAGGCGGCACCGAGACACGCAAAGCAGTGATATTTTTCTTCGCAAGTTCCGTAGAATCAAGGACCATGGTTGGTTTCTGACCCATTACAACCCCGGGGAAAGAGGTTGAAAGTGCGAAGAAGGACATGAAGAAAAAAAAACCGGAGAATGTCTGCAGTGCACGCGATACCTTCATGGGAAATAAAATTAACCCAATGCCGCTATAAACAAAAATATATTTGACCACCTTCCGGATATTCTCGGTTTCACCGGTGTTTTTGCCGATAACATTTTTTCGATAATGCTTTGCCGGAGGCGAATAGACATTTTATCCTCTTTTATATATATTTGTATTCCTGAAAATCCAACAGATGGAATTAAAGCCTCTTTCAAACATTGACCTGAATTTCGAGTCATCCAAGACGACCAAAGGCAAATTCCTGGTTCTGGATACTGAAACAACCGGATTGCCCCTGAAGAAAGCGTTGGAGGGCCCCGCCCCCAAGGGAACGCCACGAATTATCCAGGTTGCCTGGTTGTTGTTTGATGAAGATGGCAGGCTGATTATTTCACGAAACAGGTATCTCCGGCAGGACCATCCAATTCCGGCTGATTCAATTCGTATCCATGGCATCGATGATTCTGCCATTCTGCAAAAAGGAGAAAAACCCGCACATGTATGGAATGATTTTATTAAAGACCTGGAAAATTGCGATTACCTGGTCGCACACAATGTCGATTTCGATATCCCACTGATTGAATACGAGTTAAGCCGTTTACATATTGAAAATCCTTTCGCAGGGAAACGAAAAATCTGTACCATGAAGCTTGGGAAGAATATCTGTAAAATCCCGGCAGAAGATGGTAACGGATTTAAATATCCTGCCCTCGATGAAATGTTCAAGATCGCCATGTGGGGCAGGCTTACTGACCAGCCGATTACAGGATTGCATGATGCCTACGCAGATGCGGCAATAACCTCAAAGATCTTTTTTAATCTGTTGTTTTCCAAACATATAACCCTTGAGGATTCCATTGAAGAACCCTTCAGACTGCCGGTCATTCACGAAGATGAAGCTGTTGCAAAAAGCAAGTTCTTTGTAAATATAGTCCTGCCGACATTTCTCACGATCCTGCTGTTTTTCCTGGCCATCTTTTTTATAATTATTCCCAGGTTCAAGGAAAGCATCATGATGGGCAAACGCCAGATGATCAAAGAACTTACCAATTCTGCTGCCAGCATTCTTGAAAAATACGAGGCAGATGAGCGCAATGGGTTAATGACTGCAGATATGGCCCGGAAGACTGCAATATCCAGGATACAGTATTTGCGTTACGGAGATGAGAACAAAGACTATTTCTGGATCACCGACATGAAGCCCGATATGGTCATGCATCCCTACCGAAGCGATCTGAACGGGAAAAGCCTGGCTGGTTTTACCGATCCCCATGGTAAGAAACTTTTTGTTGAAATGGTAGATGTTACCCGCCGGAATGGTCATGGATATGTCGAATACATGTGGCAATGGAAAGACGATCCGCTTCATATCGTTCCCAAATTGTCGTATGTTAAAGCGTTCAGGCCCTGGGGTTGGATCATCGGTACGGGAATCTATCTTGAGGATGTAAAAAAAGAGATCAAGTCACTGACCCAAAGACTGATTTTTATCTCCCTGGGAATTTCAGTCACCATCGCGCTGCTGCTGACCTATATTTCGTTACAAAGCATGAAGATTGAAAAGAAGAGGAAAAATGCAGAGTCCCTGTTGCGCGTGTCGCGGGAGAAATACAAAACACTTGTTGACGCCACTACCGAAGGGTTGATCATGGTCCTCGACAATAAAATGATCTTTTTCAACAATAAGATCATGGAGATGACAGGCTATGCCGAAAACGAACTGACCAGCCAGTCCTTCCAAACGCTGATCAGTGAAAAGAACAAAGCTGAGACCCTGGGGCTCTTTCAACAGAGAGAGCTTCCTGAAGGGCAATATGAACTGATCCTGTCATTAAAAAATGGAAACCCGCTTGATACCATCACCACGGTCAGCTCGATTTTATTTGCGGAAAAGAAAGGAAAGCTGATCACCCTAAAGGATGCATCTGTCCAGAAAGCGCCTGAAGGAACTTCGGAGGATATCCTGCAACTCCTGGAGTTTTCCGGACTCGGATTTATCAGGGTATTGCTTGATGAAAAGGGAAAAATCATCTATGCCAGCAGGTCTGTTGTCAAAATGCTTGGTTTCACTGATGTGAAAGAACTCAGCCAGCGCAACATTCTTGATTTCTTTATCAATCCTTCAGAGAAAAAAAGATACCGTCAGCAGTTGCTTACCACCGGCAGGATCATGCATGCAGTTATTCACCTGAAAAAAAATGACGGAACAATTTGCACTGCATCAGCTTCGATGTTTGTCCGGAAAAAGGAGGGGCATCATTTACTGTGCGATGGAATCATTGAAGATATCACACAACAGGTCCATTTACAAAATGAGGAAGAAGAATTCAGGTCATGGCTTCTTGCCCACACCCTGATATTACAAAATCCGGTTGATCCGTACATTAATCCGGCCTTGGATGTTCTGCTGGAAACTCCTGTTTCACAGGTCGTTGAGCTGATGAAAAAGCGAAAGACAAGTACCCTGCTTGTTAAAGGGAGCCAGGGAATTACGGCAGGCATCATAACTGCCGGCGATATTGCCGGAAGGGTCCTACTTAAGGGATTGAGTCTGAACCGGCCAGCCTGCGAAATTATGAGTTCTCCATTGGTTTCGATCGATCCGGGTGCCACTTTGAACGAAGCCATTGCCCAGATGCAAACCAACAGGATATCCCATCTTGTTGTAAAGAACTTTTCAGGCTCTGTAACCGGGATTCTAAATGAACGAGACCTGGTTCAACCCCTTTTCAGTTCATATTCATTCATCGAATATAAAATTGAATGTGCCGGGTCGGCCGGGGAGCTGGCAACGATATACAAGATGTTTCTGCGTTACCTTGCTTTAATGGTCAGGCAAACGGTCCAACCAGTCACTGTTGGTAAAACCATCGCATCCATTTCGGGGCTGATCACCGGAAAATTGATAACTTTAGCGATCGAAGAGCTCGGAGAACCTCCGGCAGAATTTGCCTTTATCGCACTGGGAAGCGAAGGGCGCATGGAGCAGACCCTGGCCACCGATCAGGACAATGCCATCATTTACCAGGATGTCGCTGGCCCTGATGCTGAAATCGTGCAGGCATATTTCAACAAGCTCGGTGAATCGGTGTGCGACAACCTTAATGCCATCGGATTTCAATACTGCAAGGGCAGGATTATGGCCAGGAATCCGCTGTGGTGCAAATCGCTGGAATCCTGGAAAAACTACTTTACACGGTGGATCTCAACCCCGGACCCAAAGAGCCTCCTGGACGTGTCCATATTTTTTGATTTCAGGGCTGTTTTCGGTAAAACCGAGCTTGCCGATGAACTTCGACGCCACGTCAGCAAGGTTTCCGACGGACAGGCATCCTTCTTCTACAATTTTGCCGGGAATGTACTTTCTTTTAAACCCCCTATTGGATTGACCGGTGCCATTCATACTGAAAAGAAAGAAGACAGGGAACTGTTCGATCTGAAATACGGGATGACTCCATATGTTATGTTTGCGCGTATTTATGCTGTCTTTCAAAAGATTGCATGCACAAGTACATCCGGCAGGATACAGTCCTTGTACGACTCACAGGTAATTCCGCTTTCTACCTATAAAGAAATCGTCTTCGGATATAATTTTCTCATGCAGCTGCGATATAAGCACCAGGTAACTCAGTTCGAAAATCATGAGGAAATCAACAACCTGCTTGACATTCACGGGCTGTCAGAAGCTGAGGAAACAACCCTGAAGAAAGTATTGTCGCATATCACCGATTTGCAGAGCCGGCTCAATATTGATTTTAAGCGGTCGATTTTATAACACCTCTTCCGTCCTCTTTTTTCCATTTTACTTGTTAATTTAAAAACAATGCATATCTTTGGTATCGTAATCCCAGATAGGGATGTTAGGTAGCCTGAACCTTTTGCCTTCAGAATATCTTTCCCTTAACCCATTTGCTCTAACATAACATTTAAAAAGGAGGAACTATGCTTCACGAACCGGCAGCAGTAATCGGCAATGACAATGCCGCTGCAAAAAAATCAAAATTAGGTGTGATTTTATTCACAGTTTACACTATCATCTATTCAGGTTTTGTGCTTATCGGCCTGACAAAACCCGAATTAATGGGGCTGGAACTGATAGGCGGGCAGAACATAGCCATTATATACGGATTCGGACTGATCGTCCTTGCCATAATCATGGGTTTCGTCTATAATTATTTCTGCACGAAAATGGAAAATAAATTAAATAAACACCAATCCTAACACCTAATCCACATGATCTACGAAGTTTCAAATCTTGCTATTATTATATTTCTCTTTATCGTGGGATTAGTCCTGGGATTGTCCTTTTATTTTGCCAGAAAAACAAAATCGGCTGCCAGCTATTATGCAGCCGGAGGCAATATTCATTGGGCGGTCAATGGGATCGCCTTTGCCGGCGATTATCTGTCTGCAGCCTCTTTCCTCGGAATTTGCGGGATGATCGCCTATTCCGGTTACGATGGCTTTTTATACTCTATCGGTTATCTGGCCGGCTGGGTCGTTGCGCTGTTCCTGGTCGCCGAGCCGTTGAAAAAACTAGGAAAATATACTTTTGCCGATGCCCTCGACTCAAAATTCAATGCCAAGTCCATTAAGCTCGCGGCCTCCATAAGCACCCTGGTAGTTTCGGTCTTTTACCTTATCCCGCAGATGGTCGGGGCGGGCGACCTTGTCGTTCCGTTACTTGGGTTGCCTCACTGGATGGGCGTGGTACTCGTTGGTTCAATCGTCATATTCATTGTTGCCACAGCCGGCATGACCTCAACCACTTATGTTCAGTTTATCAAGGGCGCCTTATTGGTTATTTTCTCCACCATACTTACTATTTATATTTTAAACAACGGATTTAACTTAACCCCCAATGAAAATTATCACAAGTTTGCCAAAATAGAGGCGTTGGTTACCAGTGATACTGTTGTCAGCGTTCCTGATTCAACCTATGCTGTTAAAACGATCCGGGTGGTGGACAAGCTTGTCTTTGTCAGTCTGGAGAAAGACGGCAGCTCATGCTGGTACAAGCTTAACAGGAAAGAGGACATCGCAACGCTTGATGAAATGCTCTTTACTACCGTCAAACCTGGCGGAGAGAAACTATACAACGGTGCCCCAAAATCGGAAAAGAAATTTTACCAGGTGGGGCATCTGAGCAAAATAATTGTCAACGGGAAGGAAGTTACCAAAACAGGTCCGGTCGGGCCGATGGAATTTATCAAGATTCTTGAGAACAGCGAGGTCGTTCGATTCTCTAAAAAATCATTTGCGGATGGGGATGATAAGGTGACCGTTTGGTATCAAAAGCCAACCGAAGGCAAAGACATTATGAAGCCCGGACTTCTATACAAACTTACAAAAGCCACCGGCGCTACTTTCTGGGATAAAATGAATTTCCTTTCGCTGATGCTTGCATTGTTTTTAGGAACCTCCGCCCTGCCACACATATTAATCAGGTATTATACTGTACCGAGTCAGCGCGCTGCCAGAAAATCCACCATTGTTGCCATTGCCGCCATTGGATTTTTCTACATCCTGACCCTGTACATGGGGCTTGGGGCTATGGTCAACGGGGTGCTGGATGTTGAAAGCAGCAACATGTCGGGGCCGCTTCTTGCCAAAACCTTTGGAATTGGCCTGTTCTCGATTATTTCGGCCATAGCATTTGCGACAGTGCTCGGAACTGTGAGCGGGCTCATCGTAGCGTCGTCAGGCGCCATTGCCCACGACTTTATCGACAAGTACCTGCAGGTTGAAATGACGGATAAAGACAAAGTAAAAGCAGGAAAGATCGCTGCCCTGTGTGTAGGGCTTTTCGCCATTGTCCTGGGTATACTGTTCGAGGGAATGAATGTGTCATTCCTGGTTGGACTGGCATTTGCCGTGGCGGCATCGGCCAACCTCCCGGCCATCCTGTTTCTCCTTTTCTGGAAGAAGACAACAGCCAAGGGGATTGCCTGGTCGATTGTTGTCGGGATCATCTCTTCGATCGGAATTATCCTGTTTTCTCCTACGATGTATGAAAAATACGGACTAATCCCCAAGGATGCACCGATTCCACTGGACAATCCGGGAATCATCTCCATCCCATTGGCCGTTATCACCCTTATCGTTGTATCACTTTTAACTCAAAAAGATAATTCAACAAAAGATTTCAGCAGGTAACCCAAATAATCAATTATAAAATCAATTCATCATGAGAAGATACACTTGGTTTCTTATTATATTGCTGGTCATGCCTTTTACGATGAAAGGTCAGACCGCCGATCCGAAATCAGCGCCGCAGGAGGTAAAAAAATCACCCGAAGAGAAGAAAGCTCCGCTATTCGGAATTTCATTTTCCGGCTATGTCAAAACTGACATTTTTTTCGACTCCCGGCAAACGGTTTCCCTGCGCGATGGTCATTTCCTTCTATTCCCGGAGAATGAAAAACTTGATGCGGAAGGCGCAGATATCAATGCTAAATCCAGCTACAACTTCCTGTCGATACAAACGCGTCTGGCTGGTACAATCACCGGACCTGACGCCCTTGGAGCCAAAACTTCCGGATATATTGAGGCTGAATTTTTTGGAAACATCAACCCGAATATCAATTCTTTCAGGTTACGTCATGCATGGGTAAAATTAAACTGGAAGAAAACTGAACTTATGGTTGGGCAGTACTGGCATCCTATGTTTGTTCCCGAATGTTCACCGGCAACTGTTTCATTTAATACCGGCGCTCCGTTTGTTGTTTTCTCCCGCAACCCGCAGATCAAATTGACCCAATCTTTTGGTAAAATCAGGCTGGCACTGACCCTGCTTTCTCAGGTTGATTTCATGAGTGATGGCCCGGAGGGACCTAATACAAAATATCTTCGGAACTCGGTTATCCCGGAGAGCGATCTCCAAATTCAGTTTGTAACCAAAAATGCAATAAAAGGAACCGAGTTTTTGATCGGAGCAGGTATAAATTACCAGATTCTGACCCCACGTCTGACAACAGTTGTTACCTTGAAACCTGCTTATGATACAGTTATCAATAACAAAGTTGAACATCATGATGCTGTAACCGCCAATTATAAAACCAATACCACTACATCGGCTTTCGCTTATAATTTTTATGCTAAACTTAAGCTTAAACAGGTGACCTTCAAACTGGGAGGCCAATACGGTGAGAACAATAATGCCTATACGATGCTTGGCGGATATGCCGTTAAATCGGTAAGTGACGCGACCCGTAATATCGTTGATTATGCAAACATCCAATCGTTTGCCACCTGGGCTGAATTTCATACCAATGCCACACGTTGGCAGCCAGGGCTATTCCTTGCTTACGGTAAGAATCTTGGAGCCGGAGAAGTTGTTAAAGGACCCTATTATGCAAGAGGAAGCAACATCGATTATGCATACCGTATATCACCCCGCCTTGTTTTTAATGCAAATAAGTTCAGACTCGCCGGAGAGGTTGAGTATACTGTAGCCGCTTACGGAAAAACAAATGAGAAAGGATATGTTTACAACACCAAGGAGATCGGCAATCTTAGGTTTCTGATCGGCGTCTATTATTTCTTCTAACCAAATGTAAAATGGTAAAATGTAAAATGGTAAAACCGGGATTAGTTGACCTCAATTTTACCATTTTGCCATTTTACACTTTGCCATTTGCTTTTACATCCCATACTTTTCAATGATCTCCTGCTTGGTCTTTCCAAGGATGTCATACTTCTTACCAACCTTCCTGAAAGCTTCGAGGGCTTTCTCGAGATGGTGAATCTCGTGGCCGGCAGAGATCTGGGTGCGGATGCGGGCTGCTCCCTGGGGCACTACCGGGAAGAAGAACCCGATGGCGTAGATCCCCTCTTCGTAAAGGTCGCGCGACACATCCTGTGCCAGCTTTGCGTTGAAGAGCATTACCGGAACAATCGGTGTATCTCCTGCCTTGATGATCAGGCCGGCTTCGGTTAGCCCTTTACGCCAGAATTCGGTGTTTTTCTCCAGTTTGTCGCGGCGGTCGGTCGAGGCAGAAAGGATCTCCAGTACCTTGATAACACCCGCTACGACAGGGGGGGCGATGGTGTTGGAAAATAGGTAGGGACGGGCCTTCTGACGGCACATCTCAACCAGCTCTTTTCGTCCGGAAACACAACCGCCGGATGCTCCACCGAGCCCTTTCCCGAAGGTGGTGGTGATGATGTCGATCTTGCCCATAACACCATACTGCTCATGCGTTCCGCGGCCGGTTTTTCCGATAAATCCGCTTGAATGGGATTCATCGACGAAGAGCAGTGCATCATATTTATCGCACAATTCCACCATCTTATCGAGCTTGGCGGTGTCCCCATCCATCGAGAAAACGCCATCGGTGATGACACATTTGAGCCGTTTGTCGTTGTGAAGCTGCAATTTTTCCTCAAGGTGCTCCATGTCGGAGTGCTTGAAGGTGTCGTGCATAGCGCTGCAAAGGCGGATCCCGTCAATGATGGAGGCGTGAACAAGCCGGTCGGAGATCATCACATCGTCTTTGGTCAAAACGGCTTCAAAAACGCCGGCATTGGCATCCATACAAGAGGGAAAAAGAATGGTATCTTCGGTTCCGAGAAACTTTGTTACCATCTGCTCCAGCGTTCTGTGGATATCCTGCGTTCCGCAGATGAAACGCACAGAAGACATGCCATAGCCGTGCGAATCAAGCCCGGCATGGGCCGCCTTAACTACCTCGGGGTGACTTGAGAGTCCCAAATAGTTGTTGGCACAAATATTTATCACCTTTTTGAGAGAGGCGCCGGCGGGGAATTCAACCTCGATGTCGGCAGCCTGGGCAGAGTGAATGTAGCGTTCCTGTTTGAACAATCCGGCATCTTTCATACCGGTGAGGACGTCGGTGTACATCCCTCTCGTTTTATCCGTATAAGCCATTTTTTCCTCCTCCTATTTTACATATTCATTAACAAGCAAACAGATCTTGTTCACAGAGTCGAAAGCTTCCGGGGTTGCCTTATCATCGGGAATTGAAATCTGGTATTTATTTTCAAGGAACCGCTTCAGCGAAACCATCGAGAAACTGTCGACGATGCCACCCGAAATCAAAGGGCTGTCGTAGGTCAGTTCGGTATCATCTTCAACATACTCCTTGATCACATAAGCTTTGATAACTTCTTTCATCTCTTCCATGGGGTTGTTCTCCTTATTTTTTAGGGTTATTAATAATAAAATTGCGAAATTGTTTAATCATTTTCCAAAGTCGAAGTATCACCGATCTCCTCTCCCCACTCTTTGGCGTGAAGGATACGGCGCATGATCTTCCCGCTGCGGGTTTTGGGGAGGTTGTCGATGAACTCGATCTCCTGCGGCATGGCCAGCGGCGACAGTTTCTTGCGCACAAAGTTCATGATTTCCAGGTCGAGATCTTTGCTGCCGACGAATCCGGGTTTAAGGGTCACGAACGCCTTCACGACCTCCATATTCACGAAGTCGGGTTTTGCCACCACAGCCGATTCAGCCACGGCAGGATGCTCCAGCAGCGCAGATTCCACTTCGAAGGGGCTCACCAGGTGCCCGCCCGTATTGATAACATCGTCGTCGCGGCCTACGAACCAGAAATAGCCTTCGTTATCGATCGATGAACGGTCGCCGGGCAGGTACCATCCGTTCTGGAATTTTTTCCTGTAGGTCTCTTCGTTTCGCCAGTAAGTCCTCATCATGGCAGGCCAGCCGGGTTTGATGGCGATAAGTCCGATCTTGCCGGTTTCATTGAACGGTTCGAACGTATCGGGATGAATAACCGTAGCCGTAATTCCCGGGAAAGGTTTACCCATTGAACCAGGCTTGATCTTCATACCGGGGAAATTGGTGATCATCATCGATCCGGTTTCAGTTTGCCAGTAGGTATCGAGGAAAGGCTTTCCGAAAACGCGTTCACTCCAGATCACTGCCTCGGAATTGAGCGGCTCACCCACCGAAGCAAGGTGACGCAATGAAGAGAGATCATATTTCTTGATCACCTCCTCGCCGGCCTTCATCAGCGACCGGATGGCGGTGGGTGCCGAATACCACATCGAGATTTTGTGCTTCTCGATAAACTTGTACCAGTTGTCGGCTGAGAAACCCGCATCCAGCACACACTGGGTTACCCCATTGCTGAATGCGCCGATAATTCCGTAAGAGGTTCCTGTTACCCGGCCCGGGTCGGCGGTACACCAGTAAACGTCGCTGTCGAGCAGGTCGAGCACCCATTTGGAGGTGAGGTACTGCGAGATCAGTGAATAATGTACATGCTTTACACCCTTTGGCTGGCCCGTGGTTCCTGACGTATAATGGAGCACAGAAGGAGATTCTGCATAGGTAGGATGGATCACAAACTTTTCAATTTTTTCAGCCTTCTCCATGTCAAAGGCAACTTCGCGGTCGAGAAGGGGTTTGGCCGGATCCGCATCCACAATGATCAGGTGTTTCAGGTAAGGCATCTTATCCATTATCTTGCGCACCTTGGGAGCATGTTTTTTCTGGGTGATGATGGCCGTTGTCTGCGCATTGTCGAGGCGCACAAACAGTGATTCATCGCCGAAGGCAGAAAAGAGGGGCTGTGCAATGCCGCCCATCTTGAGGATGCCAAGGAATCCAATGTAGAGTTCAGGAATCTTGTCCATGAACAGGCATACACGGTCTTCGGGCTGGATGCCTAATCCGCGCAGAAAAGTACCGACGGCATTGGTGTTGAGCCTGAGATCGTTGTAAGTGTACCTTTTTTCGATGCCTGTTGATCCTTCCCAGATCAAGGCAGGTTTGTTGCCGTAGCCCTTTTCACAGATCCGGTCGGAACAGTACCACCCGATGTTGATCACATCTCCGGGTTTGTAGTCGAGCTCTTTTTCAGCAATACTCCAGTCGAAGTTCTTTACTCTCTCTTCGTAAGAACCGATGTTTGACATAATAGCGTTGTTTAGGTTTATAATTGGTTGATGGTTTGATTTTCATTCACATTCAAGGATCACAACAGCCGTTGCCATCTCTTTGAGGTGCGACAACGACACATGCATATGGGTGATCCGATATTCATTCAGCAGCTCCTCGGCTTTCCCGTAAGCCTTGATGTGCGGTTTACCCAGCTCATCGTGAAAAATTTCAATATCGGCAAACCGGATCCCGAAACGCCAGCCAGTTCCGATGGCCTTCAGAAAGGCCTCTTTGGCCGAAAACCGGGCTGCGTAATTTTCGTACTTGTGTTTTTTCGTCTCGCAATATGCGATCTCGACAGGAGTAAAGATCTTCTCCCGAAAGCCGATGTCGCGTTCCATCACTGTGCGGATCCGGCTTACTTCAATGATATCTGTTCCTATTCCGTAGATCAAATGGCGCCCAGTTTTTTTCCGACTTTCCTGAACTTATCAAGCGCAAATCCGATCTGCTCCATCGAATGGGCGGCGCTGATCTGCACCCTGATGCGGGATTTTCCTTTCGGCACCACGGGATAATAGAAACCGATCACGTAAATTCCCTCTTCCAGCAGGGCATTGGCAAATTCCTGCGAGAGTTTGGCATCGTTGGGAAGGTGACCAAACAGCACAGGAACAATGGGATGAATACCCGGCACAATGCGGAAACCGAAATCCTCCATTCCCTTTCTGAAAAGCCGGGTGTTTTCAAATAATTTATCGCGCAATGCTGTCGTCTCCGAAAGCATGGTAAGTACCTCCAGCGTAGCGCCGGTAATGGCGGGCGCCAGTGTATTGGAAAAAAGGTAGGGCCTTGATCGCTGGCGAAGGATCTCGACAATCTCCTTCTTGGCGGAAATACATCCACCGGAGGCGCCACCAAGAGCTTTCCCGAAAGTTGTGGAGATGATATCCACCCTGCCCTGGGCATTGCAGTGTTCGATGGTTCCCCTCCCGGTTTTGCCCACAAAACCAGTGGCATGCGAATCATCCACCATCACCAGGGCATTGTATTTATCGGCCAGATCGCAGATCTTATCCACCTTTGCAATGGTTCCGTCCATGGAAAAAACGCCGTCGGTGACGATGAGCTTGAACCTCGCTTCACTGGCATCCTGGAGCACCTCCTCAAGGTCATCCATATCGTTGTTCTTGTAGCGGAACCGCTGTGCCTTGCAAAGTCTTACCCCGTCGATGATGGAGGCGTGGTTGAGTTCATCGGAGATAATAGCATCCTGCTCGCCCAACAGGGGTTCAAATACCCCTCCATTGGCATCGAAGGCCGAGGAATATAGAATGGTGTCTTCCATGCCCAGGAATTCGCTCAGCTTTTCCTCAAGATCCTTATGCACTTTCTGTGTGCCGCAGATAAAACGTACCGACGACAAACCGTACCCGTACCGGAAGAATGTGTAGTTTGCCCCGGCCATAACCCGCGGGTCGTTGGAGAGCCCCAGGTAGTTGTTGGCGCACATGTTGAGCACTTTCCGGCCGTTGGTCTGTATTTCAACCCCCTGTGGAGTGGTGATGATCCGCTCTGTTTTATAGAGTCCGTCGCTGTGAATGCACTCGATCTGTTTCTGGAGGTATTGCTGGAATTTTCCGTACATGGGAAGGGAAGACTTTTGTGATCAAATCGGATTCAAAAATAAGAAAAAAAACCAGGTAACAACGGTCTTTATATTAATAATCCCTATCTTTGAAATAATACAATAATTCAATCTTTCATTAATTCAATAATTCAATAATTGCTCTATGGAAAACTTCACAGTATACAACCCAACAACATTGCATTTTGGTAAAAATGTCCTCTCCGGCATGGGTACGACATTAATGGCTTACGGAAACAGGGTACTGCTTGTTTATGGAAAGGGGTCCGTGAAAAAAAGCGGTCTGTATGACCAGGTGAAGGACTATCTTGCCAGTGCCGGTCTCGAAGTGTTCGAATACGGGGGGATCAAATCGAATCCCGTTATCGAAGATGTGGATGGTGCGGCCGCTGTTGGCCGGCAGAATAATGTGGATGTCATCCTGGCGGTTGGCGGAGGAAGTGTCATCGATTCGGCGAAGATCATCTCCGTCACAATTCCTGTTGAACATTCCGGCTGGAATTTTTTCACGGGCAAGGCCCAGGCAGTTAAAGCCATCCCCATAGTGGCTGTACTTACCCTGGCCGCAACCGGAACAGAGATGAATCCGTTTGCAGTGATTTCAAATCATGCACTCGGTCAGAAATCAGCCTTCGGCTCGCCCCTCACCTTCCCGAAACACTCTTTCCTCGATCCGCAGCTTACTGTCTCGGTTCCCCGCAACTATACAGCGTATGGCGTTGCCGACCTCATTGCCCATTGTTTTGAAGCCTGGTTTGGCATCGGTGATGCAACGCTGAGCGATCGTTTCGTGATCTCTATTGTTAAGGAGGCGATGGAATACGGACCCAGGCTTCTCAACGATCTTACCAACTATGACCTCAGGGCGAAGATCATGTTTGCCGCCACCATGGCGCTAAACGGAACGACCATGCACGGAAGGGCCGGGGGCGACTGGGGCGTGCACAGCGCCGGCCATATCCTTTCGCTGCTATATGATGTCCCCCATGGCGCCTCTCTTACCATCGTCTATCCGGCCTGGATGAGGCACTTCAGCGACCAGATCCCGGAACGTATTGCCGAACTGGGATCACGTTTGTTCGACACGCCGCTTACGACCGACGAATCCATCGACCGCATCGAAGAATTCTTCGCTTCAATCCATTGCCCTATACGCCTTTCCGAACTAAAAATCCCCGGAGATCTTCAACAGCCGATTTTTGAAGGGATGGTGAGCAACAAGGTGAACGGTGCAAAGATGAAATTTTCGGAAAGCGATTACCTGGAGCTGATAGAGTTGTTTCTATAAGTAACAAGGTAACAGGGTGACAAGATAACAAAGCATAGGATTATGTGGAAATGGTTTGCTTCTGTATTCGTTTCTGTCCTCAGTCTGACAGTGTCAGGATTTGCACAGAGGTCGCCCCCTCCTGCGGTTGTAAAAGCTGTGTTTTTTGATGTATCTCCGCCACTGCGTGAAATGGCACAGAAGGCCTCAGGAAAGACTGACCAGAGCTGGAAGGATGGCATTGTCCCGAATTTCGGTCATTCAATCCGCGTTGAAAATCCCCATCGGCCTGGTACATTTGATACTGTTGTTCAATGGAAATATGGCGGGTCTGCAGCAGACACAATCATACACAATTTCGACGGGCTGAGCAATGTCAACAACGTGGTTCCTCCCGACACATATGGCGATGTGGGTCCATCCCACTATTTTCAGTTGGTCAACAATTCGTTCGCCATTTACGATAAAACAGGCGTAAAACTGCTTGGGCCGCTCAATACAAGTTCCATCTGGGAAGGCTTGCCTCACAATTTCAACAATGGTGACGGCATCGTACTATATGACGAGCAGGCCAACCGGTGGCTCATCAGCCAGTTCTCATTCCCCACATTTCCCGTTGCCCCTTTTTACCAGATGGTGGCAGTATCGCAGACTCCGGATCCAACAGGTTCCTGGTATCGCTGGGAGTTTGTTTTTGGAGACCTGCCGGATTATCCCAAATTCGGCATCTGGCCCGACGGATATTATATGTCATACACACGGGTGAAATCGCAGACTTTGAACGCGGAAGGCATTGGTGCGGTGGCGTTTGACCGGACCGCCATGCTCATCGGCAGTCAGGAACCACGGAGCATACAATTCTTTTTACCCTCAGCAGAGAGCCCGGATGCTATTTTACCCTCCGATTGCGATGGGGCTTTCCCGCCTGCAGGAACTCCAAACTATTATGGTTATATCAGGAACGGCTATTTTATGATCAGGGAGTTCCATGCCGACTGGCTGAATCCATCAGCCTCTGCATTTGGAACTCCGCTCGTGCTGCCGGTCAGCCCTTTCACTACCAGCAACCCGGGGATTCCTCAAAGGGAGTCGGATAAATTGCTGACTCCTCTCGACGACAGGCTTATGTATAGGCTTCAGTACCGGAAGTTTTCCAATTATCAAGCCATGGTTGTAAATCACTCGATAGATGTTGGTTCGAACGTTGGAATACGCTGGTACGAGCTAAGGAAAACAAATGCCGGCTGGTTTATTTACCAACAATCGACCTACGCCCCCGATACCATGAACAGGTGGATGGGTAGCATTGCCATGGATTCTGCAGGCAATATCGGACTCGGTTATTCTGTCTCTGATGCTAATGAATACCCTTCTATCCGTTATACCGGACGTATGCGCCACGACCCTCGCGGCATAATGACCCTTGCGGAAACCACCATCTTCAGCGGAACGGGAAGCCAGACAGGTATCTGGAGTGGACAAAGCCGCTGGGGAGATTACAGTTCAATGACCGTTGATCCTAATTCTCCATCCACCTTCTGGTACACGCAGGAGTATTACGCCACCACCTCGGTAAACGGATGGAAGACCCGGATAGCCTCCTTTTCACTGGCAGGAGTTCTCGACATACAGGCGACTGCGGCTCCTCCCAGCATTTGTACTGGCGGATCGGCCAGCCTGGATGTGGGTGTATTCAATGCTCCCGGAGCCTGCCTCTTTTCCTGGACATCCAATCCGGCCGGTTTCACATCCATTGAGAAAAACCCGTTGGTATCTCCCTTAATCCCGACTACCTATATTGTTGAGGTGACAAGCGACTCTCAAATGAAATCTGATTCGGTGAGGATTTCGATAATACCTCCACCTTCTGCATTTGCAGGAAATGATACCATAATATGCCGGTATGTTGAGAAACTGTGCGTTAACGGAAATGCCTCAAATTACAATTCTTTATTATGGTCCACCTCGGGTGATGGGTATTTTTCTGAACCAGGAGCATTGACCACCTTCTATTACCCAGGATTCCATGATAAGCAATCGGATTCACTGTCGTTGAAACTTACCGCTTACCCTGTGGCCCCCTGCCTTCCGGTATCGGCCAGCATGAGCCTTTCAATTGATACCTGTGCCGGGATTGATGATCTGCAGGGAAGCCGGGTTTACGTTAGTCTCCATCCAAATCCCTCCAGCAATAAACTTATGGTCGATATTTCGGGCACCGGCAACAGCTACATGAAACTCGTTGTCACCAGCTTGTTGAATGAGATTCTGTTTTCGGCTACAGTTGAATACAAGGGGCAGCCGGCACGCCAGCAAATAGATGTTTCCCATTTTCCGAAAGGCAGCTATCTCCTGAGGGTTCAGACAGAATCAGGGTATGTTGTTAAGCCCTTCCTGGTTCAGTAGTTTTTATGGTGCGGAGATTACCGAAAGTTTTTTCGTTATCTGTACCCCCTCCGAACAGAAGTTGAGAAGATAGATTCCCGCAGCAAACCCCGAAATATCTATTGTCGTCTTTGTTGTGCCTTTTTGAAGGGTGAAACTTCCTGTTAATCTCCCGGAGGAGTTGAACAGGCTAAGAATTGTAGTCTCGTTCAGGGAGGCCGAAAAATTAATATTTACCACCGAAGAAGCCGGGTTCGGAAAAAGAGCACAGTTCAAAGCCTGAATATTCGGTTTCTCCTGAACATCCAGAAAGGAGCCTCCTCCGGGGAGTCTGTTGGTCAGAAAAGCCTTTCTAATGGTATCGATTGCGGTGCGGAGTTTAGCAACAGAGGCAAGGGTGTCGGGACTGGTGTAATCACGGGCCCATACAAAGGCAACATCCAACTCCTGCATAGCTCCCGCAAGAAAAGTAAAAGGACCGGTTAACCCAACCCCTGAAATATCGAAAGGGGAATTGCCAGCTGTTGATTCGGTCCAGTTGACAGGCCCAAGCGGTGGCTGGCATCCACACCCCCAGTTGAGGGTGTCAGATTCACCGGGAAACATAAATGTGGCGTCCGGGCCGTAACCTCCGTAGCCCATATGGCCATTTCCCCCATAAACCATCCGGGTGCTGTCCATCCAGATTGCCTGCATATAATTATAATATTCTCTTGCATATAAAGGAGATTTCATATAGGCAGGAGGATTATAGTAACTCTTAAAAATCGAAAATATCCTCATTCCCAGTCTTTCATTATCCGGAATCCCATCGCCAAAACCGAACCCGTTTACCCCTTCATCACAGATGGGATGGCCGGCGTTATCATACCTTGGCCGGTCGGTTCCGGTTGGTGCCATCCGTGGCCCGGCCAGCAGGGTGTATGATTGAGATGGGGGATGAACTCCATAAGTAACCCCTTGTCCGTTGCCATCAATGGCCTTGCCGTTGTAACCTATGATGCTTCCACGCCCTACGTCGCTCTGGATAAAATCATCGGTAGCAAACCCTATATCGAAATCTGTAAATGAGCCCAGGAAGGTATGGTAATAGGTACGGTTCGACCGGTTGAAAATCCTGTAGTTGAGAAATATCGTCTTGCTGAATGCCGTGTCTTCAGGCAAATTATAAGCATAGGCCATTCCATGAACCTCAACCCTTAATTTATTCCCACCCGTATCCTTGTGTTCAGCCCTGTCATCGTTGAAAATGAAAAACAGGGCCTGATCACCGCGAATGGACGGATAGTCCCCCTCCAATGGCTGATATATTCCATCATTGTTTGCATCATGAAACGGGGCAAGTTGTGCAGCCTGTCCCAGGGCAGTGTTGCCATTTCCGGGCCAGGATAATATATCATTTATGGGCTGGTATTCCTGATCACTCCAATGGGTTTTATGATATTCTATTTCCGCCTTTTTCAGGTTCCAGACGTAATTCCATATTGTATCCTGATAAATGGAATAGTTGGCTGTGTCCATAACCGGCCCGGCATAAAAATCGGGATTATTTCCTGCAAATCCCCATCCCTGGCGATACTGTTCTGCTGCAAGATGCAAAGTGTCATTTGCATCCAGGCCACCTATCCAGAAAGCATTTGCAAAAACGGTGCTCTTGCCTGACCCTTTTGGGACAAAAAACCCTGGTGACCAGGACTGATTTTTCAACAGCATGAAATTGTATCCGGATGCAGTAAGCACCGCCTCTACATCATTAATTTTGAGGGTATCATAACTGTTATCACGAATCCTGAAAACCATGTGGGCCGTTGAAGTTTGAGATGATGATGCATTTAGCAGGGAATAGGAGCCGATGATAAGGTTTCCCACACCCCGGTTAGGCGCCAGGTAGGTAAACATACCCTGGTAGTGCCAGGTTGAGATCACACTGCCACTCCCTGCCCCTAATCCACCTATTACAAATATTGAATCACCGGCCAGGATGGTATCATTTGCAAGAAGGTCGACTGTTTTGGAAAATCCGGGAACCAGGTCGATGGTATCGTTAACTGCCCTGAAAGCCTGTCCGGAGAGCTGTTGAGCCGAATAAACCATCAAAATGAGAAGAAAAAACGATGTAATTGCGATTTTAGGTTTCATGTCGGACATCAGTATTAATATTGATTCATCTGGTAAGGACAAGTTTGCGGCTGATCACCCCATCTTTCATAAATAAAGAGAGGTAAAAAATACTTCCTCCTGCATCAGACAAGACAATCGTGTGCTCGGTTGCCTTCTTATTGATCTCTTTTACAACCGCACCCATCGTATTGAAAATAACAATTTTTTCGGGAGGAATGAGAGACCGGATCGTTACCGTACCAGAAGTAGGATTCGGAAAAACAGTTACGAAATCCTCTTGTAAGTCCTCAATTGCATCTGTTTCTCCTTTTTGCGAAACAGTGAAAGTGACCGTTTTGGCTTTGGGTGAAAAAAGGTAGAGAACTGCTTGTCGTTTTTTGGTGGTAGTATTGGGTTTGAGGGTGGTAAAAATCAGAGTGTCGCTCCCAAGGCCATTTGTTTTACTCACTGCAAGCCAGTCGGGCATGTATCCCTGCAACGACCATTCAACACAGGTGTTTATGGTAAGCATCATGCTGTTTCCGGTATCCCAGTTTAAAACCACCGTGTCAGGATTTGTTTCAAGGGTAAAGATATCAGACAAGGCGCATATCCACACACCCCTGGTGCGGGTTCCGGCGAAAACGTTCAGGCTGTTCAGAACCAATGTCTGGACTGAAGAATCGGCCAAACCAGTGTTCAGTTTTTTCCAGTCTTCTGCCCGGCATGTTAAAACAAAAATTCCATTCTCTTCCGTTGCAGCAAAAATTGATTCATTACAAAATCCCACAGAGGTGATACTAAATCCAGGCAGCCCGCTCTTCACAGGATTCCATGTCTGTGCCTGATCATATGAGCAGTAAACCCCGGATATGGTGCCTGCATAGATCTCGGCTCCTCTGCCAGATAAAGTATTAATCTGTAAGTCATTCAACCCATAATTTACTGGCTCCCATTGAATTTCATTCATTGAAGAAATAAATACTCCTTCACTGCGGGTTCCGGCATATACCTTACCTTGCGAAATAGCCAGTGTGGTAATGTTCAAATCCGTCATCCCATTATTGACAGCAGACCACTGCTTCCCGGTATCAGCCGAAAAGAATACACCACCCCCCTCAGTTCCTGCAAATAACCTGATACCATCTGAAGCAAGCGCTGATACATAGGGGTTTGATAATCCGTAATTGCCAGTATTCCAAGTATAACCATTATCCTCCGACATGTAAAATCCCGATCCCATTGTACCCGCCAGGAGGAGATCGCCGATCTTAAGTATGGACGATATAAAGCAGCTTTGAAGTCCGTTGTTCCTGGAAGACCATTCATAACCATTTCCGGCCGAGTGAAATATTCCGGCACCCCATGTGCCTGCATATATATCCGAGCCGCTGATCATCATTGACTTTATTCCGGAATTCAGGAGACCTTGGTTTGTTTCGAGCCAGCTGTCTCCCTGGTCGGCCGAATAAAATATTCCTCCCCCGTTACTCCCCGCAAAAATTTTTGAACTGGTGTTACCGAGGCAATGGATCACAGGATTAAAGGGTAAATTGTTAACTGGTTGCCATTGATTGCCGTGGTCCGTTGTTCTGTAAATTCCCGATCCGTATGTGCCTGCAAAAATTCCTGAAGAGGATACCGTCAATGCGGTCACAACTGTCTGGCCTGAAATGCCGTTGTTTACATCATGCCATTCACTCCCGGTGTGCCTGAAAATACCGCCCCCGTCAAGCCCTGCGAAAAGAACATCACCATCTGCTGCCAAAGATAATACATTCAGGTTGGTGAGCCCATTATTCATGGGATGCCAGGTTATTCCGCTATCAGGAGAATAGTGGACACCTGTGCCATTGGTGGCTGCAAAAACAGTGGAACCCATCATGGTAAATGCATATACCTTCGATAGTCCAAGAGCAGGATGATGGATCCAGTTTTCCGCGTTGTCGGTGGATATAAATAGTCCGGCATCGCTACCGGCAAGTAGTCTGGTTCCGCATTTGGCCAGGGACCTGATGACCGGATTCGTCAAACCGTTGCTGGCAGGCATCCAGTTTGATCCTCCATTGACCGACCGGTACACACCATTTCCATAGGTTCCGGCAAAAAAGGATGAGCTGCTGATCAAAACCGAATATATGGGAGTATCAGGAAGTCCGTCGGATTCAATAACCCAGGTCTGTCCCTCGTCTCCGGATAAAAAGACCCCAGCCGACGTCCCGGCAAGGATATTCGTCCCATCAACAACAATTGTATAAACATTTCCTCCCGTCGGTCCCGCTGTTTGCCTCCACTGTGCCCATGAAAGGACAGGATATAACACCAGAATGAAAAATAATGATTTTCGCATTTCGCTACTGCACTATGCACAAAGTTAGGATTTTTTTGGTATCCGGAAAAACAGGTAAAGAAAGTTAAGATAGGGATATTGGCTGGATTGTCATCTTGTTATCATTTGCAACCGATTAATAGTTGCAATTACAAAATAGTTCCGTATATTTGCATTAAAGAATATTCATGAGCAGACATGAAAAACTAAGAGAAAAACTCCTCCGGTTACCAAGAAACTTTACCTATGATGAATTGGTAACATTGTTAGGGGGTTATGGGTATATCTCAGCAGAAAGAAGAAGAGCTTCCGGATCGGCTGTAATGTTTTTCAACGTGAAACTAAATGACAAAATAATGTTTCACAGACCTCATCCTGAAAAGGAAATGAAAAGGTACATCCTTGAACTGATAATAGAGAAGTTAAAAAAAAACGAACTGCTATAATTCAAGAAGGTCTGTTAAAAATGAATACCAGAAAAAGAATACATCAAATAACAAATTTATGAACACACTCACTTATAAAGATTATATCGGATCGGTAAGTTTTTCTGCCGAGGATGAAGTTTTCTATGGTAAAATAGAGCATATCAATGATTTAATAGTATTTGAGTCAGCCAATGCGCATGATCTAAAAAAAGTATTTGAAGAATCTGTTGATGATTATCTCTCGTTCTGCGAAGAAAAATGTGTTCAACCTGATAAACCCTTTAAGGGAAGTTTCAATGTCAGAATGAAACCTGCGTTGCATAAGTTAGCCTGTCAGAAAGCATTGCAGCAAGGCATTTCATTAAATAAATTTATTGAGAAAACCCTGGAGAAGGAACTGAATAGATAACCCTGTTACCTTGTCACCCTGTTACCTTGTCACCTTGTTACCTTGTCACCCAATTTCCCTTAGATTGAGTTTTCTCAGCCTGGGCGCAAACTTCGAAGTAAACCCGACAATCCCGAGGGTCATAATTCCGCCGAAGATCACCGAAGGGATAAGCCCCATGAGTTTTGCGGCCACACCGGATTCGAAGGAGCCAATCTCGTTGCTGGAGCCTATAAAGATGGCATTGACGGAGGCTACACGGCCACGCATCTCATCAGGGGTGAGGAGTTGCATCGCGGTGGAACGGATGATCACGCTTATGTTGTCGAACATCCCGCTGAGGGCCAGGAGGAAAAGTGAGAGATAGAAATTGTGCGAAAGGGCAAAACAGATGATGGATAGCCCGAATCCTGCCACCCCGATCATCAGGTAGCGACCGGCATGAACCAAGGGCGGACGGTGAGCCATAACCAGCGACATCAGTACGGCACCAGCCATGGGTGCAGCACGTAAAAACCCCAGCCCTTGCGGTCCGACCATCAGCACTTCGGCGGCAAACACCGGGAGCATTGCAACGGCACCACCAAACAGCACTGCGAACATGTCGAGCGACATGGCGCCGAGCAGTATCTGGTTTTTAAAGACAAATCTAATTCCTGAGGAGAGTCGCTGAAGAATTTTCTCGCCTGCTTCGAAATGCGGCTGAGGACGGTTTTTCACGAGGAACAGGAGGGAAATAGCAAGGATGAGGAAGAACAGCACACTCATGTAAGCTACCCGAACCCCGAAAAATCCATAAATCAATCCACCAAGGGCAGGACCGGTGATGGCGGCCACATGCCACATGGTACTGTTCCAGGTAGAGGCGTTGGTATAGAGATGCCTGGGGATGAGCTGCGACATCAGGGCAATGATCGAGGGGTAGAGGAATGAACGGGATATCCCCGATATCATTACGACCAGGTATATCGGGAATACTCCGAAAGCGGCAATGAAACCCAGCTTTTTTATTGAGAATAGGAAAAGTAGTGTAGTTCCTACCAGGAAAAGGAGTGTAAACCAGACAATGATGCGTTTGCGGTTATACCGGTCGGCAGCATGACCGGCATAAAGGGCGGTTACAATGTTTGGCAGCGCCTCGGCCAGTCCTATCAGCCCTAGGGCAAGAGGATCTTTTGTAAGCTCATACACCTGCCATCCTACGATGAGCCCCTGCATCTGGAAAGCAATGGTTGTGAAAAACCGGAATGTCAGGAACAACCTGAAATCCCGGACTTTCAGAACCGCATATGCATCGTGTTTGTTCGGAGTGGTTTCGCCGGTTAACAAGACTATTCTTCTTCGCTTTCCTGTTCTTCGTATGCCTTCAGCAACTTATCCTGGATGTCGCCCGGAACCTGGGCATATTCGGCAAACTTCATCCCATAGGTTGCACGTCCGCTGGTGATGGAGCTCAGTGCCGTGGAATAGCGGTTCAGTTCTGCCAGCGGAACCTTGGCCAGGATCTTCTGATAGTTCCCTTCGCTGTCCATGCCCATGATCACGGCACGGCGGCCCTGCAGGTCGGTCATTACTTCACCCATCTTATCTTCGGGAACGATTACCTCAACATCATAGATCGGCTCAAGGATCTTGGGTCCGGCATTTTTGAATGCCTCTTTAAAAGCCTGGCGTCCGGCCAGTTTGAAGGAGATTTCGTTGGAGTCGACCGGGTGCATCTTGCCATCGTAAACATTGAAGACGATATCACGGGCGTACGAACCCGTGAGCGGACCCTCTTCCATTTTTTCCATGACTCCTTTGAGAATGGCAGGAAGGAAACGGGCGTCGATTGAACCGCCGACAACACAGCTGTTCATCTGAAGTCTGCCTCCCCATTCCAGTTCAGTTATGTCGCGACCGCGGATAGGAAATTCGGTTTGCTCCGTCATACCATCGCGATATGGCTGTATCATCATGTGAACTTCACCGAACTGACCGGAGCCGCCCGATTGTTTCTTATGACGGTACATTGCCTTCGCCGATTTCGTAATGGTTTCGCGATAAGGAATACGCGGGGCATAATATTCGATGGGGATTTTTTCAAGTTGTTCAACATGCCATTTAGCAAGGTTGAGGTGAAGTTCACCCTGTCCCTGTATGATCATCTGCTTCAGCTCGCGGGAGTATCCCATGATGAGCGTCGGATCCATCTTGGCCAGTTCGTGCAGGATGGCACTGATCTTTTCATCGTCGGCGGTATTTTTTGCCTTTACCGCTGTCCGGAACTTAGGTTCAGGATAGATAGTCTTTACAATAACATCGTCAGCATTTTTTTGCGAATTCAGGGTATTCCCGGTATAGGTGTTTTTCAGCTTGATGGTGGCGCCGATATCACCGGCAACCATTTTATCAACCTTTTCGCGGTTCTTTCCATTTACGACAAAAAGCTGTGAAAGGCGCTCCTTCGACTGGCGGGCGGGGTTAACCATATCCATGGCCTCGGTGATCTCACCTGCATAAACTTTAAAATAGGAGATCTCGCCGAGATGCTGTTCAATCGAGGTTTTAAATATAAAGGCCGATGTGGGATCCGTTGCACTGCACTTCAGAACCTTTCCGTCGGTGGTTTTTGTCCCGGGCATTTCGTTGGGTGCCGGAACACTTCCTGCGATAAACTCAAGCAGGCGGCCAACGCCCATATCCTGCTTTGCACAAACGCACACGACCGGGAATATGGTGCGGCTGATCAGACCGGATTTCAATGCCTGCTTCATCTCCTCTTCCGTAAGCACTCCCTTATCGAAGAATACCTCCATGAGCGATTCATCTTTCGAGGCCAGCTCTTCCATGAGGGCCGCATTCATCTCTTCGGCTTTTCCCTTTTCACCGTCGGGGATCTCTCTTATTTCAGGTTTTCCGCCACCCTTGGGGTAAACAAGCATTTTCATTTTCATCAGGTCGATGATGCTGTTGAAACCGCTGCCTGCGTTTAAGGGGTACTGCATGAGGGTGATGTTCTTGCCGAACTGTGCCTTCATCTGCCGTATCGTCTCTTCGAAATTGGCATTTTCCTGATCGAGGTGATTCACTACAAAAATAACCGGGGTATTGGCCCTGTTTGAGTAACGCCATGAGATTTCTGTACCAACTTCCACACCGTTTTGTCCGTTAACCACCATAAGAGCTGTATCGGCAACACGCAAAGCAGAAATCACTTCTCCGCAGAAATCGTCGAAACCGGGTGTGTCAAGGATGTTGATCTTCTTGTTGTCGGCCAATGTGTAAAGGATCGAGGCAGAAACCGAGTTCTGACGCTCAAGTTCAATAGGACGATAGTCGGAAACGGTGTTCTTGTCTTCCACTGTTCCCCGGCGGCTGATTACACCACCTTCGAAAAGCATGGCTTCTGCAAGTGTAGTTTTTCCTGATTTGGCTCCCCCGATGAGGGCGATGTTGCGGATTTCGTTGGTTTGGTATACCTTCATGGCAGCTAGATAATTATATAAGTGATTGAAAATTATAGTTTTCGATAAAGGGCCACAAAATTAGAAATTTTTGCGCAATTAACCAAGCCTTCCCCGCAATAATGAAGGAAGAATTAGGAATTAAGAATCAATCTATTATAGAGGATTTACCCCCTTTGGGAGTGGTTAAGAAACGGGATTCATCTGCTCCCGGATTTGGGTCCAGCGGTCGGCCGGCATTTTCGAACCCATGAATTCGATCACATTGCCGGCAAGCAGGGCTCCCAGTTCGCCGCATTCTTTCAACGGCATTCCGGTGGAAAGTCCGTAAAGGAAACCGGAAGCATAGAGGTCTCCGGCGCCTGTAGTATCGATGGGATTCACTTTAATTACACCGATTGTGTGGACTTCGGAACCCGATTTCACGAGCGACCCGCTACTCCCGGTTTTAACCACGGCAATGCCAACCATCCTGCTGAGTTCGTGAAGTGCCTCTTCCGGCTCAAGTCCTGTAAGCGCCCTTGCCTCATCTTCGTTGGCAAATACGATGTCAACATATTCGCTGATGATCGACAAAAGGAACTCCTTGTTGGCCTCCACCACGTTGTAACTCGCCATATCGAGTGAGACAAGCAGTCCATGCTCCCTGGCCAGTTTAACCGCCCGGAGGATCAGTTCATGGTTCTGAACCAGGTATCCTTCAATATGAAAGTAGGAATATCCCTTGAAGATGCTGGGGTTTGTATTTAAAATTTCGGAGTTTTCATTTTGAGAAAAAAGATGATCGGCAGAAAGTTCTATGGCTGCACCCAGAAAGGTGGCAAAGGTGCGCTCCGAATCAGGCGTCACAAGGGCAACGGCACGTCCTGTCTCCTGGCCACTGTGGATCATATGCGGGTCAACCCCTGCCTGGATGAGGTCGCGAACGAAAAAACCGCCCAGTTCATCTTCGCCAACCACACCGATATAGCCTGTGCGTGCGCCAAGCATGGCAAGTCCGTGAATGGTGTTGGCAGCAGAACCGCCGGCAGACAGGCTTTTCTCATACCCTCTCAGGGCTGTGAGCACTGAAGTGCTGCGGTCTTTATCAACAAGCTGCATGCTGCCTTTGGGGAGCTCCAGCATATCGAGGATTGTA
>CAYHCQ010000002.1:0-23148 GCA_964355115.1 uncultured Prolixibacteraceae bacterium
TTGAGGTAGTTGGAGAGGTTAAAGACCGACTTGTCGTTGAAAACCAGCAGGGGCACATCCTTTGCTTCGCGGATCAGCACCGGTACCTGGTTATCGTCGAAACCCGTCAGGCGGTAGCCTACGAAAACGTCGATCTTCTCTTCAGCAAAAAGCTTCGTAGCGATCTCCTGTATTTGTTTCGTGTAGTCCATTATTTCTCGAAGTTTTCTTTTTTATACAGATGAAGCGGTCCGAGTTTCTTGATATCCTCGGTAACCTTGGAGACCACCTTGGCAAACTTGGGTCCTTCGGCAGCCGATACCCAGGAGAACTGGATCCGGTTTTCGTGGAAGCCCACAAAGTTCAGCAGCTTTTTGGTGACCAGGAAGCGCCGGCGGGCGAAGTAGTTCCCGCTGATGTAATGGCAATCTCCGGGATGGCATCCCGAAACGAGCACCCCGTCGGCCGTGGTTTGCAGCGACTTGATCAGGAACCACGGGTCGACACGCGAGGAGCATGGCACGCGGATGATGCGGATGTTTGGCGGATACTGGATACGCGAGGTTCCTGTGAGGTCGGAACCCGCATAGGAGCACCAGTTGCAAAGAATTCCGATGATCACCGGCTCCCAGTTGGGCGGGGCGACGATCTCAGGTTTTTCGATGCTTACGAGTTGGTTTGTTGCTACTGCTTCCATCAGATTGAAACTATCTCGTTAATGATTTGAGGATCGGTAAAACCGGCCAGGTTGATGGCCATGCTGCGGCAGATGGCCACGCACGA
Source organism: uncultured Prolixibacteraceae bacterium (assembly GCA_964355115.1). Classification (GTDB taxonomy): domain Bacteria; phylum Bacteroidota; class Bacteroidia; order Bacteroidales; family FEN-979; genus JANXZO01. The sequence continues at coordinate 763 of CAYHCQ010000002.1, forward strand.
ACCGCAACCCTGGCAAACGCCTTCGTTGATCTTCGCCACGGTGCGCAGCTCCCTGGAGCCATGTCCCTGGGGTACCTCGTCGGTGACGATGGCGCCGTATGGACAAACCTTCACGCAGTTCTGGCAGCCGGAACAGAATTCGTTGTTAATGGTAGAGACCATCGGGTCTTTTTTCATGGTATCTCCGGCAAAGAGTCCGCATACCTTGGCAGCACAGGCTGATGCCTGGGATACGGTTTCAGGAATGTCCTTGGGCGCCTGGGTACAGCCGGCCAGGAAAATTCCCGCCTTGGCCGTTTCTACCGGGCGAAGCTTCGGATGCGCTTCCGACAGATAACCATATTTATCGTAAGAGATGCCCAGCAAACGGGCGAGATCCGGATTGTCTTTGGGTGCACTCACAGCGGTGGCCAGTACCACGAGATCGGCTTCCACCTCCACCACCTGTCCTATCTGGGCATCTTCGCCCCTGACCATCAGTTTGTCGCCCTTCTTGTAAATTTTCGAAACACGGCCACGGAGATATGTTGTGCCTGTATCCACCTGGGCCTTCTGTACAAATTCTTCATACCCTTTTCCTGCCGCCCGGATGTCCATGTAAAAGACATAGGCATGTGAATCGTGAACTTTATGATGCAGCAGGATTGTATGTTTGGTCGTGTACATGCAGCATATTTTCGAGCAGTAGGAGATGCCTTTGGCTTCATCACGGGAGCCGACACACTTGATAAATACCACGTTTTTCGGGACCTTCCCGTCGGAGGGACGCAAAGGCAGTCCGTTGGTGGGGCCGTTGGCGGATACCATGCGTTCGAATTCGAGGGAGGTAATTATATCCTTGAAACGGCCAACGCCATACTCTTCATAGGGTTTGGGATCCCACATGTCGTAACCGGTTGCTACAACCACGGCGCCGATCTCACGTTCGATGATCTCATCCTGCATGGTGTAGTCGATGGAGCCCTTCTCGCAAACCTTGGCGCAGATGCCGCACTTGCCCTTGGTGAGCATGGTGCAGTGTTCGGCATCGATGACGGGCTTGTTCGGCACCGCCTGCGGAAATGGAGTATATATCGCCTTCCGCTTGTCGATGCCCATGTTGTATTCGTTGGGAACCTTCACCGGGCACTTCTGCCAGCAGGCGCCGCAACCGGTGCAGGTTTTAAAGTTCACATAAGATGCCTTCTTTTTGATCTTGACCTTGTAGTTGCCGACAAATCCCTGTAATTCCAGTACTTCTGAATAAGGAATGAGCTCAATATAGGGATGTGAGGCAACATCAACCATCTTGGGGGTGAGGATACACTGGGCACAGTCGAGGGTGGGGAATGTCTCATCGAGCTGGGCCATCTTTCCCCCGATGCTGGGGCTCTTTTCAACCAGTACGACCGGGATGCGGGCGTCGGCAATGTCGAGTGCGGCCTGGATGCCGGCGATACCGCCGCCAATCACGAGGGCGCGTTTGGTAACGGGCACCGAGATCTCATGCAGCTGTTCGTTGGCAATCGATTTGGCCACGGCCATGCGTATCAGGTCGGAGGCCTTCTCGGTGGCAGCTTTTTTGTCTTTTTGGTGCACCCATGATGAGTGCTCCCGGATGTTGGCCACCTCGAGGAGATAGGGATTCATCCCTGCATCGGAAAGCGCCTTGCGGAAGGTCTTTTCGTGCATGCGCGGCGAACAGGCGGCCACAACGATCGAGGTGAGACGGTGCTGGGCAATGGCATCACGGATCTGCTGCTGGCCCGGGTCGGAGCACATATACTTGTAGTCGATGGCAAACTTCACCTCGCGGATCCGTTTGGCCTCTTCAACCACCTGGGGAACATCAACGTAGTCGGCGATGTTGGCGCCGCAAAAACAAACGAAAACTCCTACTCTTGCCATTATTCAGCCTCACTTTCTGCTTCAACAGCTTTTCTGGGTTTCTTAACTTTTTCGGGTTCCGGCTCTATTTTACCAATGTTTGCAAGGGCTCCCTGAACCGGGATAATGTGTTTATCGAACATCATATCTTTTTCAGGCATGCCGAAGGCGAGGGCCATCAGCTGGGTGAAGTAGAAGATGGGAATGTCCAGCTTTTTTCCCAGGTGCTTCTCGATATCGGGCTGACGCATGTCGAGGTTCGACTGGCACAGCGGGCAGGCCACCACGATGGCGTCGGCGCCGCTCTCTTTGGCCATCTCCAGGATCTGCCCGGTAAGGTTGATCACCACCTCGGTGTTGGAGATGCTGAACGAAGCGCCGCAGCATTCGGTCTTATAGTCGAATTCTGTTGCCTTTGCCCCCAGGGCCTCCACGATCTTATCCATGGAAACCGGGTATTCGGGGGAATCGAAATTGGTGATGTTCTTCGGACGGGTAAGCAGGCAGCCGTAGTAGCAGGCCAGCTTCATCCCGGCCAGCGATTTGGTCACCTTGGCCTTGATGGCCTCGAGCCCCACATCCTCGAAACAGTATTGCAGCATCGATTTCACATCCACTTTGCCCTGGTAGATTCCATCTTCAACCACAGTCGAATTGATCTCCTTGCAGAGTTCGGGATTTGCATCCATATGCACCTTGGTCACCTTCAGGCGCTGATAACAGGAGGCACAGGGGATGGCCATGGTTGTGTTGTCGAGCTTTTCGGCCAGTACGAGGTTGCGCAGCGGAAGGGCGTAGGCCAGGCTTTCGCTCATCGTGTGGGCCGAAGTGGCACCGCAGCAGTTCCAGTCAGGAATCTCCTCCATCTGCACGTCCAGACTCGTCATGACCATCTTCACGGTCTTGTCGAATTCTTCGCTGGTACCATGTGCGGAGCAACCCGGGAAATAGGTTAATTTCTTCATTTCGGGATCGGATTATTTATGCTTCTTTTCCAGTATGTTTCTTTTCCAGTTTTTCTGCCAGTTTGTACATCCGCTGAATGGCCTTGGCGCTCTTCATGGGTTTCACACCCAGAGGAATCTTTCCCTTGAGCAGCGCTTTGGGGGCGAGGTGCATATCCTTGAAAAGGTTGCGGGTACGGATGTTGAATTCGGCCATCATACGTAACTCGTAGTTACGGCCGTAGCGTTTAATCATGGAGAGGAAGATCTCGTGGAATTTGCGGATCTCCTTCACCTTGGTGGAGTTGTTGATGTAGTTCTCTTCAATGGCCATGTGGCGGATCGCTTCCATTACTGCCGGGATCTCAATCTCGCGCGGACAACGGCCCGAACAGGCTGAACAGGTGAGGCAGAACCAGGTTGAATTGGCCATCAGCACCTCGTTCTTCAACCCCAGTTTTACCAATTGCATGATCTCCCGCGGCGGAAAGTCCATGTAACTGGAAACCGGGCAGGTGGAGACACATTTCCCGCACTGGTAGCACTCAAGCACATTGGCGCCGCTCCGTTTGTTGACATCGGCCAGCAAAATGTTTTTTCCCTGGTTTCCAAGTGTGATCATCGCTGTTGGATATAAGTTGGAAATGAACGAATTATTAAGCTTTTTTCTGTTAACTATAAAATATTGTGAAATAATTAACAGTACAAAGTTACTAAAAGTTTTTTTTGGAAAGATTCTAAATTTGGGAGAAGCTGTAATAATGCAGAAACGAGTGAACAAGTGGTTTATTCCACCACCAGCTTCTCCGTGGCGACTACCGTGTCGAGATAGACCAGCCGTAGCAGGTAAACTCCGGGAGACCAGGAGGCAACCTGCAGCATCACCTCCTTTTCGTCGGGTTGAACCTGTTGCCGGGTGATGAAGCGGCCAAAGCCATCGTAAACTTCTAATTGCAATGGCTTGTTCCACTGGTGGAAGATGGTGGTAACGGTAAGATGGGAGGTAGAAGTTTCGCGCTGGATGCACTGCGGCATCTGCACATGAACCGTTTCGCGGGCCGGGTTGGGATATACTTTCATCCTGACCTTCTCCGTGTTCTTCGCCGGCTCCTGCATCCCGGTGATCACATCGCACTGGAAAAAGAGCGTGTCGGAGACAATGGCATGCGGGCAAAGGCTGTCATAGGTGAATGGCCGGGTATAAATACTGTCATACTCAAGGTCGGAGGTGAGCTTCCAGAGGTAGATGTAGCATTTATTCATCAGACATTCCGTCGCTGTAACGAGGTATTTTCCGTCATATGATATTATTGCATCTGTTGGTGAATATTCAGTATTTGTTAGGACTTTTTCTTTTATAAGGTTCCCTGAAGTATCAGTTTTCAATATAGAGGAAAAATCAATTCCGTTTAAACGGTAAACCACACCAATGTTAAAACCTGAATCTAAGTTACAATTAATGATCGTTGCTTTCCCGAATTCCGTGCTGTCTTTGAGGTTTTTAATCGTATCCGGCATGCCTGTGCACGAGGTTTTAATAAGTGCAGGTTGGTAGCCTGTTCCTGCTCCATGAGGATACCGGCCAATGCTGGTATAGATACTATTGGCATTACCAGCAACAATTGATTGAAATCCTTCACCACCGCAATTATTTGCATACCCCCAGGCAATTTCCCATAACATCTCTCCCGTTGAGTCGGCCATGATTAGCATAGGCTGAACCCACCAGGGGGATACCTGCCCTGAATCGGGGTAATAACACATTCCGGATACCAGGTAATGGTCGTCGGGGGTAATTGTGAGAGATCTCGGTGTTTCACTATTCATCAGTGAATCATTGGCGAAATACTCCTGCTCCCAGATAATTTCCCCTGTCTGGTCCAGGTGCATTAACCAGACTGAAGGCTCCGGAAAGGTATTTCCCCAATTGCTCAGTAAAAAAATATAGGAATTATCCTGTAAGGATAAAATATCGTGACCTCCATTAAGATCATTATCTGAATGAAACACCCTGCACCACTCGATTTCTCCACAAGCATTGAGTTTGGTCACCCATGGATCATACCAGGTATCATCAAGTGTGTCGGCCCCTCCCGTTAAGATGATTCCGCCATCCGGTGTTACATCCATCCCCTCGATCTCCCACATATTTACACCATTCCCAAGTTTTCTGTCCCACAGCACATTTCCATTTACATCGAGCTTGAGTATCCAGCCTGTTTTCAACAACCCACCATACCCGGCAACGATGTCGGCGCCAAGCAGGTAACCATGGTCATAACTTTCGAGGATTTGTTTCGTTATTACACTCTTATTGCTGTTTGAGAAGGTTCTGATCCACTCCTGCGAAAAGGTCAATGATGGCGCATGCAGGATAACTGTTAGAAAAAAGAGGTTAATATATGTGTATTTCTTCATCTTCGCAGGAATGGATTTGCTTATTCCACAACCAGCTTCTCCGTGGCGACCACCGTGTCGAGATAGACGAGGCGGAGGAGGTAAACTCCGGGCGACCAGGAGGCAACCTGCAGCATCACCTCCTTTTCATCGGGCTGAACCTGTTGCAGGCTGAGGAGACGGCCAAAGCCATCGTAAACCTCAAGTTGCAGGGGTTTGCTCCACTGGTGGAAAATGGTGGTAACGGTAAGATGGGCGGTGGAGGCCTCGCGCTGGATGCACTGCGGCATCTGCACATGAACCGTTTCGCTGGCCGGGTTGGGGTATACTTTCATCCTGACCTTCTCCGTGTTCTTCGCCGGCTCCTGCATCCCGGTGATCACACCGCACTGGAAAAAGAGCGTGTCGGAGACGATGGCATGCGGACAAAGACTGTCGTAAGTGAATGGCCGGGTATAAATGCTGTCGTACTCAAGGTCGGAGGTGAGTTTCCAGAGCTTAATAACATATTTATTAGCGATTAAATCTGCGGCAGTTACTAAATATTTGCCTCCATCTGTTATAATCGCATCCTGCGGGAGATACATTGAATTAATCAACACCTTTTCCTTTTTCACATTCCCAGCAGTATCTGTTTTGAATACTGAAAGACAATCAACACCGTTTAACTTATATCCGGCACCAATATAATAGACAGAATCATCCAAGCTGGCAATAGTACTCGCCTTTCCGAACTCAGTATTATTCTTAAGGTTTTTACACAAAATAGGTTCTCCACTATTTGTCGTCGTGATTATTGCTGGCTTGTACCCTCCTGAAGGTTCCCTGATATAGTTTGAAATACACGTAATGATAGTGCCACTTCCCCCGGTTACCACTGACTGAAATCCCTCGCCGGCAAAATTTCTGGCATAACCCCATGGAATTTCCCAAACTGCCTGGCCGGATGAGTCGGCCATAATCAGCATGGGCTGTAGCCACCAAGGATGAATCTGGCCTGAATCAGGATAATAACACATTCCTGATACCATGTAATTGCCATCAGGAGCAACCGCCAGGGATCTTGGTTCTTCTCCTCTTATAAGAGTGTCGTACTTGAAATACTCCTGTTCCCAGATTATCTCTCCTGTATGATCAAGGTGCATCAGCCATACTGAAGATTCTGGGAATGTCCCTCCCCAATTATTCAACAAAAAGATAAACGAATTGTCATTGAGACTTTTAATCTTAACACCGGCATTGAGATCATCATTAGAATAAAAAATTCTGCACCATTCAATCTCACCGCAAGCATCGAGTTTCGTCACCCATGGATCATACCATGTATTATCCAAAGTATCAGCTCCACCAGTTAAAATCAATCCTCCATCAGGTGTCTCATCTATCCCCTCAATCTCCCACATCCTAACTCCGTTACCAAGTTTTTTATCCCACAAAACATTGCCATTAACATCAAGTTTAATGATCCATCCGGTTTTCAGCAGTCCACCGGATACAGCAGCTATATCAGATCCAAGGATATAGCCGTGATCATACGATTCAATAATTTGTCGTGTAAAGACACTTCTATTGCTATTGGAAAAGGTTCTGACCCATTCCTGCGAAAAGGTCAATGATGGCGCATGCAGGATAACTGTTAGAAAAAAGAGGTTAATATATGTGTATTTCTTCATCTTCGCAGGAATGGGTCAGGACTATCACTATTTAACTACAGAAATTTTAACGGTCTTTTTTATCGCTCCATCAACTTTAAGCGCTACAAAATAATTGCCGGAAGAAAACCCGCTGGTTGTTACGACCACCTGGTCATAATAGCGGTCAGCAGGCAGTTCCTTGATCTCTTTCCCAGATATATCTGCTATTACAATGGAAGTTTCCGCGGAGCCTTTGATTCCCTTCAGTTGACGGTACTCAACGATGAAATAGCCATTTGAAGGGTTGGGGTACACTTTAAGCAGGTAATCGCTGCTTTTGATTGTTGAGGGGTCGTCGTGTTTCCAGACTTTCGACACCTTTAATGTTCCCGGGTCAATGATGGGTTCATCATAGTCGAGTTGCCCTCCCATAATGAGAAGATCGCGGGCATAGGCTCCCGGCAGCGCGGCATCCTGGACTGCCATGCCCATCAGCGTTTGAATCTGAATGCTGTCCAGCGACCCGGTTTTTATCTGGCTTGTATCCACCTGATACATTATTTCGAAAAGCTGTTCCATTTGATTGTATTGAACCATTTGTGACCCGGTAAGATTGTATTTGAACGGGATGCTGTCGAGCACTGCAAATCCTGTTTCATACATTTCCTCTCCGAAATACAAAGATACAAGATCATAACAGGAATTCAATGTTCCGTCTTGCCGCAACAACATTTTCAGGCTGTCGGTTCCATAAACTCCTGCAGAATCCTCCGAATAAATGCGGGTCAGCGACTTCAGGGCGTCGGCATACTGTTGGTTCCAGTTCAGGAGTTCAATCTCCTTGATCTCCTTCGGACCTAATATGTTTATTCCGTCCATTATATCGGCCATCATCGAATCGGGCATGGGGATGAACCGCTGATCGAGTGTATTGAGGATTTCGATCGATTTTGCCGACTGCGGGTTTTCGACCAGCACATCGCGGATGATGGCGTTCGACAGCACCTCCTCTTTGGTAATGGCGACTTTCATCACCGAATCGGAAAGTCACAGAGTCTCAAAAAAAGCACCCCAAATTCTGGAGTGCTCTTTCTGTCACGCGTCACGCGTCACGTGTCACGCATTTTCTGTCACGACCTCAATGAAGCACAAACTTCACCGGTAGTGTGAACTGCACTCTGACGGCAATCCCGCCCTGTTTGCCGGGCGACCATCTTGGCAGTGACTGTACCACGCGAACTGCCTCTTCATCGCAGCCGGAACCTATGCCGCGCTTCACACTTACGCTGGAGACTGAACCATCGGGTTCAACAACGAAATAAACAAAGACCCTGCCGATCACGCCGAGTTCTTTGGCTTCGGGCGGGTATTTGAGGTTTTCGGCCAGGTATTTGAAAAGTGCAGGTTCTCCCCCGGGAAACTCAGGGGGCTGTTCCACCGAGATCCAGGGCTCCTGTTTGGGGCCGGGCTGTTCAATCACAGTTTCGGGGCGCTCCACCGGTTCAAGCGTATTATCATCGGCAGGTGGAGCCTGGGAGGGCAGGTTTTCAAGCGCCGACTGGGAAATCATTTCGGGTTCAACGTCCTTATCCACAACGGTTGGCGCTTTAAAGCGGATCGCTTCAGGAATTTTGATGTCGGGCGGGGGTGGCGGTGGGGGTGGCGGAGGGTCGTTTATCGCCGGATCGATGGGGTCATAATTCCCGGTCAGCGCTCCGATGTGTTGATTGTTGTTTGGGTTGAGGTATGCTGCCAGCAGCGGGTAAGAAATAACAGAAAGGATGATGAAGAGTCCGAAAAGCAGGGCAACGGCAAGATGTTTATTGTATTTCCTGCGAAGGAGGTAGGCACCATAGAGCTTGTTCTTGTTTTTAAAGACGAGCTCCTCTAAGGATTCAACATGTTGTGTTTTCATCTTGAAGCGTTTTAAAGGTGACAGGAAACGAAAGAACGATGTGGGCTTTTCAGTTAAACGAAGGGGGATTAAGGCATATTGTGGTAATTGTTGAAAATATTATCTCGGTGAACCAGTGAACCAGAGATCGAGTGAACAAGGTAAATAGTGAAAGCAAAAAAGGCACCCCTTCCGGAATGCCTTTTCTTGTCACAGGTCACGCGTCACGTGTCACGCGTCACGTTTTATTGCAACGTAAACTTGATCGGTAAGTTAAACTGAACACGAACGGGAACACCGCGCTGTTTACCGGGTACCCAGCGAGGCATCGATTTTATAACCCGGATGGCCTCTTCGTCGCAACCGCCACCGATGCCGCGGAGTACGCGTACGTCGGTGATAGAGCCGTCGACTTCAACTACGAAGGTGACGAACACCTTACCCTGGATGCCCAATTCCTTGGCCTCTTCGGGATATTTGATGTTTTCCTGCAGGTACCTGATTCGGGATTCTTCGCCGCCGGGGTAGCCGGGCTGCTCTTCAACCACCGTAAAAATTTCGGCCTGCTGGGGCTGTTCAATAACCTGGGGTTTATCGTCCTTAACTTCCACTTCAACATCTTCGGTCGGAGCCTCGGATCCCTTGTTTGCAAGGTCGTCCTGGGTCTGCAGACCGGTTTCAATGGTGGTATCTTCCGAAACCTTGGGAGCGGTAAATTTCACCTTTTCCACGAGGGCTTCCGGAGGAGGAGGAGGAGGGGGAGGAGGAGGAAGGTCTTCCTTGGGGGCATTAAGCATCTCTGCCGTTACCGATTTTTCCTTTTCCCTGATCATCTTTGACTTATTCATATAAGCATTGATCAAAGGATAGCCAACGGTAACACTGAGGCAGAACAGTCCAAAAAGCAGTGCGATCGTTACATGCCGCTTGTATTTCTTGCGAAGCATGTAGGAACCGTACTCTTTGTTCCGGGTCTTAAAAACCATGTCCTCCAGCGATTCTATACGCTGTTTTTCACTTGCCATACACTATCTTTTTAAAAGTGTTAAATACACGTTCTATTTTACCGGAGCATTCTTGATCAGGTCGATCTCCACAGGGCTGATATCCACGACGGCATAGCTGGCAATATTGCAAATGGCCATCTCGTCGATGATGTTCACAATGTCGCTGTACTTTGCCTTTTCATCTGCCTTGATCAGAACAATCGGTCCCTTCTTATCCTCCTTCTTGAACCTCTTGACCTCATTTTCGGCAGCAGTATCGGCCATCACCACTTTACCTGTAAGCCGCTTGTCCCGTAAATCGGCAATTTTCGTAAACAATTCCTTGTTCCTTAAGAGCAGGGCTTTACGAATTCCATCTTTGCTGAAATCGGTGCGGATCAGCTGCGGCATTTCGGCTGGCTTCTTGGGGTCGGCAATACCAATGTAGTAGTAAACTTTATGGTCGGCTGCAAGCAAAATATTCAGCGTCCTGTGCTTAGGAATTTCCGGCTGTTTTTCCAGGGGGTCTTCCGATTTTTCGGGCATGGTAATTACCATAACCTTGGGTTTGGCGAAAGCTGTGGTGAGCATGAAGAATGTAATAAGCAGACACATCAGGTCGACCATGGGGGTCATATCGATGCGGGTGCTGTGCTTCTTCGCTTGTCGCTTACCGCTCTTTTTCCCTTTTTCTTCAACAATTATTTCACCCATATTGGTTTTACTTTTAATGCATTAAAATAAGATACCGGTTTATTTGGGAAGATCCTTTAATGTCACATCCTCTTTCTGGAGGTTGGTCACCAGGTTGAATTTATTCACCTTGTTGTCCTGTAACAGATTCATGATCTTCTTTACCACGACATAATCGGTTTCGGCATCTCCCTTGATGGCCACTTCGGCATTCAGGTTGGTGAGGCGGGCCATACGGATCCACCAGGCAAACTGGTTGTCGATTGAGTCGGTGGGGATCCCGGTTTGCAATATATCCCGGTCTTTTGAATCAGCAGCATTAATCCAGGCCTGTATATCCTTTATCGGCATGCCGAACGAAGATAACTTCCCGAATTTATCAAGCTCCTGGGGTGTGTAGGTGATCTTGTACTGTTCGCCCATCTTCTGCAGTAGTTTCGAACGGAAATGGGTAGAAGTATCCTTTCCGTTGTCGATGTTAAAGAACACTTTTCCCTCCTTGGAGATGAAGACCGTCATGATGTCGTTGTCGGGGGCCTGTTTTTCAGACACCGACGCCGGAGTTTCAATCGGGGCAGCTTCCTGCGGACGGAAAGAGGTGGTTAACATGAAAAATGTAAGCAGCAGGGAGAACAGGTCCACCATAGGCGTCATGTCTATGTGTGGTGATCTTGCTGGATGTTTTATCTTTGGCATAAAGCGCTGATTTAAAAATGATGAAATTCAGTTCAATACGTACCCATAAAATGGGACTTGCACGCCATATTACTTGGTGCTGGCGGCAAATGACTGAACGAGGCTGAAACCAGCTTCATCAATTTTATAGGTAAAGCTGTCGATCTGTGTCGAGAAGAAGTTGTACATCACGATAGCAAGCAGTGAACCGAAGATACCAAAGGCGGTATTGATAAGGGCCTCGGAGATACCGGTGGCAAGTGCAAGGGCATCGGGGGCACCGGCGGTTGCCAGAGCGGCGAAGGCCTTGATCATACCAAGTACCGTTCCCATAAGACCGGTTAACACTGAGATTGAAGCAATGGTGGAGAGGATTACCAGGTTGCGTGAAAGCATAGGCAGCTCCAGTGCGGTAGCCTCTTCAAACTCTTTCTGAAGAGCAAGGATTTTCTGGTCCTTAACAAGGTGGGTATCATTCTGGAGGGTGCGATAACGGAGCAGACCGGCTTTCATAACGTTGGCAAGCGATCCGCGCTGTTTGTCGCAGGAAGCAACTGCTTCTTCGATCTTGTCGGAATCGAGAAGGTTCTGCAGTGTCTTTACAAATACGTTGATTCGTCCTTTCCCTTTGGCACGGGTTAGGGTGATGGCGCGTTCAACCGAAAAAATGACGACCAGAAGGTTCAGGGCAATAAGGAAAGGAACGATCACCCCCCCTTTGTAGATAATACCAAGATAGTTGCCTTCCAACGGAGATCCCTCAGGATTGTTTCCTTGAAAGTTCACAGGGTTTCCCATGATGAATTTGTAAACCAGGTAACCAGCAACAAAAGCCACAACAATTGCCAGTACTGTGAATGTTGACTGTAAAGCGTCACCTAATGATACGCCTTTGTTATTTGTCTTGCTCATCGTAAAAAAGTTTTAAATTAAAGAATGAATGAATTATTTGGTTGTACGTTTAAAAGGCATGCAAAGGTATAAATATTAATAACGATTTCAAAGCAGGTTATTTCACCTTGTCCTTAAGCACATCGATGATCTGTTTTGCCTTAAGCGCCTTGTCGTCTTTGGGGTCGATGGCGATCACCCTGTTGCCGAAATCGGTTGATGCAATAGCAAACTCCTTGCTTTTGGTTGCATTGTATTGCAGGAAGTTATAATAGGAGAGATAATAATACGATTCGATCCGCTCTTTCGCATACTTGGCAGTATCCACCTGTGTTTTTTCAAGGATGATTTCGTAGATAGGCTTTGCCAGTCCAAGTTTACTTGTAGAGTCGATATTTGATTTGGTACGGGCTCTCCATACCCAGCCCTGGATGTAGTCGGGCTGCAGTGCGTTGAAGGTGGCCAGGTTGGTATCGGATTTAATGTAGTCGCCGGTACTGTAATAGACCTTGCCGAGGTTGTAATAATCCATCGGAGCACCCTTCTTCATGCCGATCTTCATCTCGTACAGTTCCCTGGCCTTGTCATATTTTTTGGCCTTGGTCCAGCAGAGGGCTGCTTCGGAAATCAACTCATATTTTGAGGTATCCATCGCGTAGGCCTTCATGAGCTGGGCCGGAGCCAGGGTATCCATTTTGCTTTTTGCCAGGATGCGACCGTAGTAAGCATAGTCGGAATAACGGATTTTCTCGGGAATGGCCCGGGCAAGAAAAAGCCTGGAATAGTAAAGCGCCTTGTCGTACTGCTGAGTCTCGAAATAGGAGTAAGCCAGGGCACGGTTTACATCGTTGTCGCTCGTATCCACCTTCTTTATCTCCATCAGTTGGGCAATCGCTTCATTGTAGTCCTTAAGGTCGATCAGCGTATTTACATACTGCTTGCGGGCCTGCACATTGCGTGAGAGTTCGAGGAATTTTGCAAAGTTCTTCTTTGCCTCTTCCTGCCGGCCGGCGCGGGCCAGAAGCGATCCAAGCTCGCGATAGGCGGGTGCAAATGTGGAATCCATCTTTACCACCTCCTGGTAGTAGTTGAGCGCCGTGGTGTACTGGCGTGCCCTGAGCCACAATTTACCGACCCTCAGCTTGGCCTCGGGTGATGTGGGATCGAGGGCCTGGGCCATATTGTAACTTGAAATGGCCTTTGAACCATCGTTAAGCAGGTAAAAATAGGCATCGCCTCTCGCGATATAGAGTTTGGGATTCTTGTTATCGAGCTTTTCGGCCTGGCGAAGGTAGGTGAACACTTTGGCCGTATCCTTTACGGAAGCAAGGCAGTAGGCTTCTGCCATATGAATCTGGACCAGGGCCTGCCGCTCGGGTTCCATTTTGAGTTGTTTGTTGGCCTTGGAGGGGAGAAGTGCCAGGGCCCTTGACATATCCGTCGCTGCATCCGCTATCTTTCCGTCGATCAGAGAAAGTAACCCAAGACCAACCTGGTTAAGCGGGTTGGCGGGATCCTGCCTGATGCCCAGATTGAATAGGGCCCTTGCTGAATCGGCTTTCTCCTGGTAGGACACGTTAAGTGTATCCGAATAGTACTTGGAAAGACAGGTCAGTCCGTAATAGTAGTAATTGTCGCCATTGGCCGGTGACTCCTGGATCAGTTTCTTAAACATCGATGCGGCAGCCGCGAATTGTTCGCTTTTGGTCAGCTTTATTGCCGTTTTAAGATCCTGGGCGTAAGTGTTGGTAAGGAACAGGGCAGAGAGCAGCAGGGTTGCGAGAACACTCAGCTTTTTGGTAGCGCTTGACATATATTCTTTCTCCTCTTAGGTTTTAGTGTTTGATTTCAACAATGCGAACCGGCATTGCAGCGGGGACCATTCCCGATCGCAATACGATGCGCTGACCTTTCTCTCCTGCAATAAACGCTGAGAGTCCGAATGCCATGCCGTGGTATGGCTGACGGTTAATGCAGTAAACTTCCCGGGTAAACGGGTAGGTCTGTTCGGCAATATAAGCCTGGTAAGGGCGGTAAAATTTTGTTCCGGGATCGTTGTCGCCTTCAATAGCAACACCCACCACCTTAATGCGTTTGAGGAATTTGTTAGAAATCGTATCCTGACTGTCGCTGATCCAGTTCACCGATACGACACCAATGGCGTTCTTGTTCTGTTCAACAAAAGTGATAACCTCGGCATTGCTCATGAGGGCATAACAGGTGGGAGGCAGGGAGTCGAGGTTGAACTTCTCCCTGAAATAACGCGGGTTACAGGATTTAAAGTTGTCGAACACAACTTTCAGGTCGTTCAGCTTTGATTTCGGATTGATCTGGTTCCAACGGGTTATCTTCCCCTCGAAAATCTCCTTTACCTTCTGATAAAAGAGGCTCGTATCGGGATTCTCCCGGTTTACAATGAACGCGACGGCATCATAGGCGATCTTCGTTGTTTTTGCAACATACTGCCGGTCTTTAAGATATTGCTCCTGTTCAGGTGTGAGCTTCCGGCTCACCACCATAAGCGACACCGTGTCGTTCAGGAAATCCTGTATTACATCAGCTTCGGTTTTGTAAATGGTGTCGATCTTTGCTTTGTGGTAATCTGCTTCGAAGGAGTAGATCTCTGCCTCCATCAGTAGCCGGTAGGAGTCGTCGATAGCAACCTTGATCGATCCAGACGTAGGAGTATCTAACGGTGGTTTGCTCCCACCTCCGCCACACGAAGTGAGAATAAGAAGGCAATAAAATCCGGCTGCAAGGAGCGGTTTCATGGTTTCAGGAATTTTCAGATGTTAGTTGCTTAGAATCAGCGTATTCTTTATAAAAAGAACACAAAAATACTAAATTTATTATTGCCGGTCCTATATTTATTGGGATTGTTCTCCATCCTGTTCCCTGTGCTTGGTCCACAACCGTGCCAATCGGAAACCACCATAAAGGAAGAGGAAGACAGAAAAGATGATTTTGATCTCTTTGGTAAGATACTGGAACGAAGGACTTAAAAGGATATAAACGCCCAGGAAAAAGTAGAGCGCAATTACGACGAGGCTGAAATATTTGACAAAATTCTTCATCGGACTACCGGTTAACCTGCCAGTAGGGCAGATCCCACTCGCCAGGCCATTGGTTCCAGTAGGCAGGGGTTACCTCTCTGCCGTCGCTAAGGAGAAGTTTGTGCTGGTAAACAACTATCATGGGGTTAAACAGGAGATCTGTTAATCCGATAACAGATGTGTCGAGGGCGGTTCCTTCCTTGGTCTTCTCCTTATCAATTTTCACGGTATATCCGTTGAATTCAAGGATCCCCTTCAGGAAGGCAGCGCGTTCATCGCTGAGCCCGGTTTCAACAACGGTGCAGCGAACTCCGTCAATCTCTGCTATCGTATGTTTCCCTTTTGTCAGTGCCATGGGTGTGATGTTTTACTTTCATGGGCAAAGACGCATTGCAATGCGTCTCTACCCGTGTCGGGGTGTTAAAATAATCCGAAACTTAAATTCAGGACCATCTCGTAAATGGCGCTGACAAATCCGACCACAACAATGCCGAAAACGCACATCAGCAGTCCGAGGCGCGTAAATCCATCGCTCTTGAAATAGGCGATCGGCTGGTCGCTGTTGTTAAGCAGCATCGCTTTGATGACGAGAAGGTAGTAGTATAAGGAGATGATTGTGTTTATCAATGCGATAAGAACCAGGATGTAATAACCCTGTTTAGCTGCGGCGGTGAACAGAAAGAACTTGCCGAAAAAGCCTGCCAATGGCGGGATCCCGGCGAGTGAAAAGAGTGCCAGCATCATTACAAGGCTGAGGTTGGGATTGGTGCGGTAAAGTCCGTCGTAATCGTCGATGTTCTCCTTGCCGGTGCGGTTCGAGATAATGCCTACCACGCCGAATGCGCCCAGGTTCGAGAAGATGTAAACCAGGGCGAAATAGATCACGGTGGTCATCCCTATCTGACTCTGCCCGATTACACCCAGCAGGATAAAGCCGGCCTGGGCAATTGATGAAAAGGCAAGAAACCTCTTCAGGTTTTGCTGACGCAGTGCAAAGAGGTTACCGAGTGTGATGGTGAGGATCGTAATAACATATAATACCTGGCTCCAAAGGACGGCGATCTTGGCAAATACTGTATAAAGGATGATTGTGAAAATAAAAACAGAGGCTGCTTTCGAGATTACAGAAAGGTAGGAGGTAACGTTCACAGGGGCTCCTTCATAAACATCGGCCGTCCAGAGGTGGAAGGGAACGAGGGAGATCTTGAATGCCATTCCGGCAAAGAAAAAGATGAATGCGAGAACCTGCAGCGGGGCGCCGTTGATAAGTGGGGCAACATCGACGAAGTAAAGGGTTCCTGTGGTACCGTATATCATCGATAAACCATAGAGCAGAATTCCTGAAGAGAGCGCCGAAATGAAGATCAGCTTCACCCCTGCCTCTGCCGATTTTTCCTTGAACCGCTCCCAGGCAGCCAGCGCGGCCATGGGGATGGTGGCAAGTTCGAGACCGAGGTAGAACATCATAAAATCACCGGAAGAGATCATGTAATTCATACCGATGAGGGTAGAGAGCATCAGTATGTAAAACTCGCTGATCTTCTCCTTGTTCTCCTCCCTTTTCAGCCAGTCGACCGACTGAACAAAGACGATCAGAACACCAATATTAAGGATGTTCTTCAGCAGGATGGTGAGCTGGGTATTGCGATACATGCCCCCGAACAGTTCACCTGTCGACCCCGGTAAAAACCCCGCAACAGTCACCCCTGCCATCAGCAACAGGGAGGGAATGATGATCAGCCGCTTCCGGTCGTTGGGCAGAAAAATTTCGACGATCAATAAAATTACCGCGATGGCTACCAGCAGCAATTCATGTCTCATTATCAGCATTGGTCGTAATTTTAATAGTCAATATTTTATTTCCTTCACTACTCCCCCTCGCCTTCAGGAGAGGGGGCCGGGGGGTGAGGTGCTAATGTAATATTACCGGCGCGGCGGCCAGCAGTTTCTGTACGATGGGTCCCAGTCCTCCGTTGATCATATCGGACAACCAGAGCGGGGCGGTTCCAATTATTGTAATCCCTGCGATAAGCGCAACCACGCTCATCTTGTCATACCATTTTGCATCGGTGATTTTCTCAAACTCTTCGTTCTTGATTTTTCCGAGCAGGAGAACGCCCACAACACGGAGTACATAAACCGCGGTAACAACGATCGAGGCGCAGGCAATGATGGTACAAACTCTGTGGAAGGTATCCGGATGCTGGAACGATCCGACGAAGATGGTCATTTCGGCCACGAATCCGCTGAAGCCGGGAAGACCGAGGGAGGCGAGACCGGCGATGACGTAAGCCACAGCCAGAAATGGCATCACCTTCATGAGTCCGCCCATCTCATTAATATATCGTGTATGGGTTCGTCCGTAGATCATCCCGATAAGTGCAAAGAAGAGGGCCGTCATGATCCCGTGGGAGATCATCTGCATGATGGCTCCGTTGATGGCCGTCTGGTTGAACATCAGGATGGCGAAGAGCACCAGTGCGCAGTGGCTCACCGACGAGTAGGCATTGATATACTTAAGGTCTTTCTGCCACACCGCACCGAAAGCGCCGTAAATAACCCCGATGGTGGCCAAAATAAGAAACAGCCATCCCCAGTAATGAGCCCCTTCCGGTAAAAGGAATACGGCAACGCGATAACAACCGTAACCGCCAAGTTTCATCAGCACGCCGGCGTGAAGCATCGACACGGCAGTAGGCGCCGAAGCGTGACCGTCGGGCGACCAGGTGTGAAAGGGGAACATGGCCCCCAGAACACCAAATCCAACAAACAAAAAGGGAAAAAAGAAGTTCTGGGCAGCAACAGGGATATGTTCTTTCGAGATTTGGATCAGGTCGAAAGTCAGGGGGCCACCGCTGGGGGCCGAATTGAAATAGATACCCAGCAATCCAAGCAGGATAAAGGCCGAACCGCCCATAAGCATGAGGGTGAGTTTCATGGCCGAATAATGCCGCGGACCGCTGCCCCAGATACCGATCAGCAGGTACATCGGGATTACTGCCAGTTCATAAAAGAGGAACATGGTGAAAAGGTCGAGGGAAATGAAGAAGCCGAATACCCCGGAAGCCAACAGGATGAGCGAGGTAAAGAACTCCTTGGGGAGATCCACGATGTCCCAGCTGGCGAAAATTCCTGCAAATACCACCAGGGAGGTCAACCCGATCATAGCCACCGAAACACCGTCGACACCAATATAGAAATGGATATTGAGGCTTTCGTACCAGAGGTTGTCCTGCACGAACAGGATCTCTGCCATGTTGCCCGCCTGCCGTTCGGCCAGGTAGAGGAAGATCAGTGCGATGGCGCAGATAAGCTGGAGGCTCATCCCGACAACGGAGGTCCATTTCACCTGCATGTGGTTCTTCGAGAAGAGAATACCGATAATGGTAAGAACCGGAATTATAATAAACAGTGTCAGAATACTCATTCTTCTACAGTATTAATTTGTCCATAAATAGATGAATAACAAAGCCAGGAGGAGCGCTCCGGAAACAAATACGAGGGCATACTGCTGAAGCTGTCCCGACTGCAGTTTTTTCACCCTGTCGGAGGCTTCGTTGGTAACATAGGCCATCCCGTTCATGGTTCCGTCGACAATATGGCGGTCGAACCAGGCTACCGGGCGGGAGACATAGTTAAACAGGATCTTTTTGGTGATGAAAAGATAGACTTCGTCAATGTAGAACTTGTTGAAAGCGGCTTTTGAAAACGTTCCCAGTGCATTGAAGATCTTTTCCGGAACGTTGGTCTCCTTTCGGTACATTACCGTGGCAACGGCAATACCAATGAGTCCGACCAGAACAGCGGGGATAGCAACACCCATCTCAATATGGGCCACGAATGGAAGCCCGTCAGATGTTACCAGCGAGGCAAAGGGCACAAATCCGGCAACTACTGCCCCCAGTGCAAGGAACATCAGGGGGATGGTCATTGTAAGCGGAGCTTCATGCGGGGTGTGATGATAATGGGTATTTTTCCCCCAGAAGATGCTGTAATACAAACGGAACATATAAAATGCGGTGAGCCCGGAGACAGTCAACTCAACCACAAAAAGCATCATGCTCTTCATGTGGCCGGCAGCAAGGATCTCATCTTTGCTGAAGAAACCCGACAACGGCGGAATTCCGGCGATGGCCAGACAGGCGATCAGGAATGTGGCATGGGTTATGGGCATATGTTTGCGCAGCCCTCCCATATCCTGCATCACGTTGCTGTGAACTGCGTGGATGATTGCTCCGGCTCCAAGGAATAACAAGGCTTTGAAGAAAGCGTGGGTGAAGAGATGGAACATTGAGGCCATGAAACCGAGACCTTCGTGGCCACCGTACCCCGAAACACCGAGGGCAAACATCATCATCCCGATCTGCGACATGGTTGAGTAGGCCAGAACGCGCTTTATATCATACTGGGTACAGGCGATCACCGCCGCAAATATTGAGCTGAATGCCCCCACATACATCACCACATCCAGTGCCACAGGAGCCGTGAAGTGATAGATGGGAAACAAGCGGGCAACAAGATAAACACCTGCAACAACCATGGTGGCGGCATGGATAAGGGCCGACACGGGTGTGGGACCTTCCATGGCATCGGGCAGCCAGATGTGCAGCGGGAACATCGCCGATTTACCGGCACCGCCCATGAAGATAAAGATCATCGACCAGGTCATTGTGGAGAGACCGAGGAACCAGGCACCCTGTCCGGTGGTGAGCGCCGGGCTGGCCGGACCGGTGAGCGTGATAAAATCGAAGGTGCCGGTCGCATACGACAGCATCAGAATCCCGATCAGGAATCCGAGGTCGGCAAACCGGGTTACAATGAATGCTTTCTTGGAGGCAGCAACTGCCGAATCGCGGGTGTAATAGAAACCGATAAGCAGGTACGACGAAACGCCCACAAGTTCCCAGAAGATGTACATCTGGAAAATGTTCGTGGCCACAACCAGTCCGAGCATAGAGAAGCTGAACAGCGACAGGGTTGCAAAGAAGCGGGAGAAGCCCTTTTCCCCGGCCATATATCCGATCGAATAGAGGTGAACCATGAATGAAACCGTGGTGATTACGATCAGCATCATCACCGAGATAGGATCCAGAAGAACCCCCATGTCGATGTGCAGCTTATCGGTCAGGTTCAGCCAGCGCATGCTGAATGCCAAAATCTTTTCGAAGGCTCCGCCGACGCCCTTCTCGACAACAAAGAAATAGTTGTAGGCTGTAAAGATCGAGAGTATCCAGCCGATAAAGAGACCGGAGGTGCCTACAATACCCGAAACAAGAGGCTTAAAACGGTTCCCGAACAGGCCGACGACCACAAAAACCACCAGGGGTATCAGCAGAATCAGGACGGTGTAACTGAAATCGATCATATGCTAACGATTTAATATTTCATTTCATTCATCTTCTCCACATCGATATTCACGAGGCGGCGATAGATATTAATAATGATGGCGATGGCCACAGATGCTTCGGCAGCGGCAACCGCTATAATAAATATGGTAAAGAACATCCCCTCGAGGTGACCAGGATAGAGGATCTTGTTAAATGCCACAAAGTTGATATTTACCGAATTCAGGATCAGCTCGATCGACATGAGCATCGTGATGAGGTTTTTCCGCACCAGGAATCCGTAGATTCCTACAAAGAACATGATGGTGCCGGTGATCAGAAACCAGGTTAATGGAACGCCTTCAAACATACTATCAGAATTAATAATTATTAATTAAGAATTAATAATTGTTTTGTTAATCTTTACGTTTTTTTGCAAGAATAATGGCTCCAACCATCGCGGCAAGCAGCAGGATGCTGATCACCTCGAAGGGAAGGGCATACCCGTATTTGTCGGTACTGATCAGCGCTTTGGCGATAACGCGGATGTCGGTACGCTCAGTGCTGATCACCTCCTGCGGAAAAGGGTGCTGAAGGATTGTAACGATACAGAGCACGGCGCCAAAGGCGGCTGCAATGAAAGCCGGAATGATCTTCTTCGGTGAGGGTGCTTCAAGCTTCTCTGCGATGTGGCTGGTAAGCAGGATCGAAAAGATGATAAGAACCACAATACCGCCGGCATACAGGGTAAGCTGGATGGCAGCGAGATAGTTGTACCTCAGCAGGAAATACATACCCCCGGTGGCCACCAGTACGAAGAGAAGGAAGGTTGCCGCCCGGAGAATGCGCCGGCTGGTCACAGTCAGGATTGAAAAGATGATAATGACCGCCGCAAAAATTGCAAACATCAATTGGTTGGTCGTCATTCTGCAATATCTTTTAGGATGGATGAACCGGGTTTATTTAAAATCTTGGTCAGTTTTGCACGATCGAACACGGCATGCTCGAACTCCTGTCCCCAGGCCAGGGCATTCTCAGGACAGGCCTTGATGCAAAGACCGCAGAAAGTGCACATCGACAGGTGATAGATGTGTTTGTCGATGATACGTTTCTTCTTGCCATCGGGCATTTCGATCTTGTCCTGTATGATCTCGATGGAGCCGTTCGGACAGTTGATCTCGCAAATGCCACATCCCGTGCAACGGTGTTCGTTGCTGGCCGTGTGCGGCATGATTACTTCGCCCTTGAAGCGGTCGTACATTTTCAGTGTCTTCCGGTTTTCCGGGTACTGCTGGGTTACGATTTCCCACGGGCTGAAGAAGTATCTTCCGGTCACTTTCATCCCTTTAAGCAAGGACTTAACGCCGTTGAAGATGTCTGCAAAATATTGGAAAAAGCTGTTCATAGTTTTTTTAAAAATGCCATCCCATTAATACCATAAATGCCATGACTAATATATTGACCAGGTTGATGGGCAATAAGTACTTCCATTCCAGGGTCAGAAGCTGATCGATTCTCAAACGCGGGAAGGTCCACTTGAACCACATCATCAGGAAGATGACAAAGGCGGTCTTTCCGAAGTACCAGATCAGCGGTGGAATAAAGTCCATCACTGCATTGAACCCGGCCCAGCCGCTCACATGGAATGGCATCCATCCGCCGAGAAAAACTGTGGCAGCAATGGAAGCGACGAGAAACATGTTCATGTACTCGGCGAGGAAGAAGAAGGCGAATTTAATCCCCGAATATTCGGTATGGAAACCGGCTGTGAGCTCCGACTCGGCCTCAGCAAGGTCGAAAGGCCCGCGGTTTGTTTCGGCGGTGCTGGCGATCAGGAAGACCACAAAGGCGATGAAGGCCGGAATGTGCCCCTTGAAGATGAACCAGCCGTTGGCCTGTCCTTCAACAATGGCCGAGAACTGCATGGTTCCGGCCAGGATGATGATGGTGACCAGCGAAAGTCCTACCGAAAGCTCGTAGCTCACGATCTGGGCGCCCGATCGCATGGCTCCGATCAGTGAGTACTTGT
>CAYHCQ010000002.1:23248-44416 GCA_964355115.1 uncultured Prolixibacteraceae bacterium
TCGTAGCTCACGATCTGGGCGCCCGATCGCATGGCTCCGATCAGTGAGTACTTGTTGTTCGACGACCAGCCTGCCAGCAGGATACCAACAACGCCGAGCGACGAAACGGCGATCACGTAAAGGACGCCTATGTCGAAATCGATGGCATGCAGTCCTTTCGCAAACGGGATGGCCGAGATGGCCATGAACGATGCGATGATCACGATAAAGGGGGCCAGGTTGAAGAGCAGCTTGTCAGCATTCTTGATGTAGATAAGCTCCTTCATCAGCAACTTGATAAAGTCGGCGATGGTCTGGAAGATCCCGTAAGGTCCCACCCGGTTCGGTCCCACGCGGTTCTGCATGAAGGCGCAGACCTTGCGTTCGGCGTAGACCAGGAACAGCCCTACGACCGCATAGAACAGGAGGAAAACCACGCCGATGATGGTCATTTCAACGATGAGCGCCCAGAATGGAGGAAGGCTGTCGTAGAGCAGTTTGTCGATCGACTGGTTAAATGACGTGAAGTCGTAAATACTGAATGCCATATTCGTAGCTATTATCTGTCAATATCAGGAATAACATAATCCATGGAGGCGCCGATGGCGACCAGGTCGGCAATTTTGCAACCGCGGCTCACATAATCAAGTGTGCTGAGGTTGGAGAAGCTCGGAGTACGGAACTTCATGCGGAACGGGGTCTTGTTGCCATCGCTGACCACGTAAACACCCAGTTCGCCGCGGGCCGACTCCACACGCTGGAAATATTCACCGGCGGGCAGTTTGATAACGGCCTTCATCTTGGCGGTGTAATCGCCGGCAGGAATGTTGTCGATCAGCTGTTCGATAATGTTCATCGATTCGCGCATTTCGTCCATCCTGTTCAGGTAACGGGCCAGTGTATCGCCTTCGGTTCTGAGAATTTCATTGAACTGTACCTTCTCATACACCCCGTATGGATGGTGTTTGCGCACGTCGCAGGAGAATCCTGAGCCGCGTCCTGTCGGACCGGTCATGCCAAAACTAATGGCATCCTCCTTTGAAATCACCCCGACACCGCGGGTACGGAGCTGCATGATCACGTTGCCGCTGAGCAGGTCATCGTAATCTTTGATCTTTTTGCGGAAATATTTGATGAAGGCTTTAACGTTCTTCTGAAAATCGGGATGGATGTCCATCATGAGTCCGCCCGGGGTGTAATAGCTGTGAAGCAGGCGTGAACCGAACGATTCCTCAAAAATATCGAGGATCTTTTCACGGTCGCGGAGGCCGTAGAAGAAGCAGGTGAGGCCGCCCATGTCCATCCCGAAGCTGCACCACCAGAGCTGGTGGGAGGCAATGCGGTTGAGTTCATCCACGATGGTGCGGATGTACTTTACACGTTCGGGAACCTCCACCTCAAGGGCTTTCTCGACCAGCAGGCAAACCGCGTGGTTGTTGATGTGGGCAGAGAGGTAGTCCATCCGGTCGGTGAGGTGGATGATCTGGGGATAGGTATCCTTTTCGCACATCTTCTCGATGCCGCGGTGGATATACCCGCAGTGGGGTTTCAGGCTTTTCACGATTTCACCCTGCAGCGACACCACCAGGCGCAAAACACCATGGGTGGAGGGGTGCTGGGGACCCATATTAATATGGTACTCCTCCTCCTCGATATTCTTTACAGGAAGGTTGATGACTTCTTTCATACCTTAAAGTTCTACGATGTTAACTTCATCCACATAATCTTTGCGCAACGGGTAGCCTTTCCACTCTTCATCGAGGAAGATCCTGCGCAGGTCGGGATGGTTGTTGAATCTGATGCCGAAGAGGTCATATATCTCCCGCTCGTGGAATTCGGCTGTCATCCATATATCGCAAACGGTATCGAACACAGGGTTTTCCCGGTCGGCCGTTTCGACTTTCAGCTCAAGCTGATGCTTGTGGGTGGTGGATTCGAGGTGGTAAACAACCTGAAGAGTTTTCACCATATCAACGCCCGACTGGCAGAAGAGGAAGTCGAAAGCCAGGTCGGTTTCGTTTTTCAGCTTCAGCGCCAGGTCGTGCATGTTTGCCGCAGGGATCACGAAGGTGAGGAACTGCTTGTTCTCCACCAGGGCGGCATCGGGCACAAGACCCAGGATTCTATCCTTCAATGCAGAGATATCCATCTTGTGTAATTGTCTAGTATGTATTGGGTGATTGACGGGGATCGGAAATGGTTTCGAGTTTCACCTTCCGCTGCAACTGCATAACGCCGTAAAGCAGGGCTTCGGGGCGCGGGGGACAGCCGGGAATGTAGACATCGACCGGGATCACGTGGTCGACGCCGCGGATCACATGGTAGGTATTGTAAAAGAAGGGTCCGCCGGAAACGGCACAGGCTCCCATGGCGATCACATATTTGGGCTCCGACATCTGGTCGTAGAGACGTTTCAGAACAGGCGCCATCTTGTTCACGATGGTACCGGCTACAACGATAACGTCGGCCTGGCGCGGGCTGGCACGGTAAACTTCGATCCCGAAGCGGGCAAAGTCGTGGCGGGCAGCGCCGGCCGCCATCATTTCGATACCGCAGCAGCTAGTGGCGAAGGTGAGCGGCCAGATCGAGTTGGAGCGGCCCCAGTCGATGATGGCATCGACGGTAGTCAGCAAAATATTACTACCTGATTTCTTGAACAGATCGAGGGTTTCGTTATCGCGGAAATCCGCCTCTTTCATACTTTTTATTCCCATTTCAAGGCTCCTTTCTTCCAGGCGTAAAGCAGGCCGATCCCCAATACGAAAAAGAAAATCAATATTTCGACGAATGCCACCATTCCGAGTTCCTTCATCACCACGGCCCAGGGAAAGATAAAGACACTTTCGACATCGAAAATGAGGAAGACAATTGCGAAGAGGTAGTAACCCACGTTGAACTGCAGCCAGGTAAGGCCTTCGGTGGGAATACCGCATTCGTAGGCTTCGGCTTTCTGCGGGTTGGTAGAGGTGGGCGCCACATAGTGGGAAAACACAAGGGCGATACCAACAAGAAAAGCCCCCACGATGAAGAACAGGATCAGACTTTCAGCACTCATATGTGAATCAGTTAACAGATTGTGGCTGGCAAAATTAGAAATATATTTGAGATTACCTAACCTAACATACCTTACCCGATGTTAGCCTGGATTTATATAAAGCTGATTATAGGTGAGTTAATGAAACAAGGTTGGCAAATGTCAAGGGGAGGGTTGATATATGTCAATGCACGAATGCAATCGTGCATTTATTCATTCGTTTCACCGGGTTAAAACCCGGCGTTCTCGTACATTTGTGCATTAATAAGCTATGATCGCTCTCGAAAACACCATAATTTCCGACGACCTGAAGGATGTCTTCTTCTGCTGCGACATGGAGAAGTGCAAAGGGGCATGCTGCATTGAGGGGGATGCGGGTGCGCCGCTCAACGAAGAGGAGATCTCCCTGCTGGAGGATCATATCGGCGATATTGAACCTTTCATGGTGATGGCCGGCATTGCAAGTGTGAAGCAGCTGGGGGTGTTCGATTACGACGCTGAGGGGAATTTTGTTACGCCGCTGGTCAACGACAAGGAGTGCGCCTTTGTTTATTTTGATAACGGTATTGCACGTTGTGCTATCGAAAAAGCTTACCAGGAAAAGAAGATTCCCTTTGCCAAGCCTGTCTCATGCCACCTCTACCCCATCCGGATAAAGCAGGGAAAGTTCAACGAAATGGTGAACTATCACAAATGGGAGATCTGCCGGAAGGCTCTGGAAAAGGGTCACAAAGAAAAAATGCCCCTCTACGAGTTCGTAGCCGGGGCATTGATACGTAAATACGGACGGGGCTGGTACAACAAACTGGTTAAGTTACTGCATTAGCGCCTCCACTCAGCGCAAGGGCAGCCCGTTTCGCTGTTGCCAGCATGGCAAACTCCTTGTCCATCATAAACAAGCCATCGGTGCCGGCCAGCTTGATCTGGTCGAGAATGCTGCGCACGGTGCTCTCCTCTTCTATCTGTTCGGTAATGTACCACTGCAGATAGTTCGCCGAAGTATAATCCTTCTCATTCGTACAGATTGCATAGAGCTCATTGATGGAAGCCGAGATAAACTCTTCGTGTTTCAGCACGATCTGGAAAACATCGAGCAAGGATTTGAATTTGGCTCCCGGGGCTTCCAGGGCAGGGATGATCGCCGTACCGCCACGGTCGTTCAGGTAGTGGACCATCTTGAGCATGTGGATCCGCTCCTCTTCCGTTTGAACATACAGCCAGTTGGCAGCACCCGGAAAACCGTTGCGCTCGGCCCAGGAGGCCATAGAGAGATAGATCCGGGAAGAGTGTTCTTCGCGCTTGATCTGTTCGTTTATCGCTTTTTCAACGTTTTTTGTGATCATAATCATTTTGTATTTGGGTCAATACAAAGGTATGACTATTTTCAGGATAAGAAAAAACCTTCACGATTCGCGGCGGATAATCATGGCGGTTGTTACCCCGCCACCGCCGCAGATAGCAGCAACGGCATGGGTTTTACCCAGCCTTTTCAGCGCATGGTAACCTGTTACCAGGATCCTTGCACCGCTGATGCCGGTGGGGTGGCCGAGTGCGATGGCGCCACCGTGGACATTCAGTTTTGCGGAATCCCAGTTAAGCGCTTTCCCGTTGGCCAGCACCTGGACGGCAAAGGCTTCATTCACTTCAATGATATCCATATCGGTAAGCGTCATCCTTGCTTTTTTCAAAGCTGCGGGAATAGACAAGGCCGGGCCTTCCCCCATGGTTGATGGTTCCACAGCTGTCTGGGCAAAAGAGACGATCGAGAAAAGAGGTTTAATGCCAAGTTCTTCTGCTTTTTTCCGATGGGTTACAATGAGTGCAACCGCACCATCGCTAAGGCCACAGGCATTTCCGGCAGTAACCGTCCCATCCTTCCGGAAGGCGGGTTTGATGACAGCCATTTTTTCCCGGGTCACATCATTCCGGATGGTTTCATCTTTTTCAAAAAAGAAAGCCGGCGTTTTACCAGCCGCGGGAATTTCAACCGGTACGATCTCCTCGTCAAACCATCCGTTCTTCTGTGCTGTTGCAGCCTTCAGGTGGCTTTCAACCGCAAAAGCGTCCTGTTCTTCCCTGGAGATCTTGTATTTATCATAGAGGTTTTCGGCAGTTTCGCCCATTCCCTGACCAATAAGCGGGTCGATGCTGTCGCTCCAGCCATCCTCGAGAATCTTGTTTCCCATTTTAAATCCGTCCCAGCGGGCTCCCTTCAACAGGTAAGGTATTGAGCTCATGCTGTCGAACCCGCCGGCAATAACAACTTCCGCATCTCCCGACATTATTTCCCGGGCAGCCAGGGCAATTGAACGCATTCCGGAGGGGCAGGCCATATTCAGCGTGATGGCCGGAACAGAGGAAGAAACACCACCTCTCACGGCAGCGCTCCTTGCAGGGTTCGGGCCATTGCCCGCCTGACGGCAACTTCCCAGTATCGCATCGTCGATCTGATTTCCCTGTAAGTTAACCCGGCGCATGGCATCCCTGATGGCGATGGCTCCCAGGTCCCAGGAGGGAATATTTTTAAGCGTTCCGCCAAACTTTCCCATTGCTGTGCGGCATGCAGCAATAATAACGATGTCTTTCAGTTCCATAGCATATTGTTAAATGTATTGTCCGCCATCTACTTTGATCACTTCCCCGGTGATATGCCTGGCCATATCTGTGCATAAAAAAGCCACCAGGTTGGCAACATCTTCCGGCTGGCCGATACGTTTCATTACAATATCCTCAAGCGCTGCCAGGCGTACACTTTCATCTGCGTTTTTCATCATATCGGTTTCAATGAGACCCGGGGCTACCGCGTTCACATTGACATTGTATTTCCCAAGTTCCCGGGCTACAGTTTTAGTAAGCCCGATAATCCCGGCTTTGGAGGCAGTGTAATTCGACTGTCCGAATTTCCCCCGGAGACCATTAATTGAGGTTACGTTTATGATCTTTCCTGATTGCTGATCACGAAAGAGTGGCGCAACAGCGCGAATGTAGTTGAAACAACCTTTAAGGTTTATATCCAATACCTGATCCCATTGCTCTTCGCTCATCTTCCAAATCACTCCATCCCAATTCACACCGGCATTGTTTACGAGAATGTCGATCTTCCCCCATTCATTTTTAACGGCTTCTGCCATTTTTTGCGCATCATTGAAATTCGAGATATCGGCCTGGATCAGGATCCCCTTTCTCCCCATCTTAACGATCGTGTTCAGGATGGCTTCTGCTTCCTGAATATGCTTTCTGTAATTAATGGCGACATTGGCTCCGCATTCAGCCAGTTTCAAAGCAATGGCAGCACCTATTCCAATACTGCCTCCGGTAACGATGGCGACTTTTCCTGCAAGGTCCATAACAGATGGATTTTGATTTTGTTTCTCCATAACTTAATTCTTTACTATTCACTCTTAACTCTTCACTCTTAACTCTTCACTCTTAACTCTTAACTGATCTTATCGCTTCCAGTACCCGTTGTGGTGTGATCGGAAGTTCAAAAATCCGTGCCCCGATGGCATCTGCTACTGCATTGGCTATGGCGCCAAGGATAGGAAGTGTAGCTCCTTCGCCAACCTCTTTTGCTCCGTATGGCCCGGCAGGTTCAAAACTGTCGACAATGGTAGAATGGATCTCGGGCATATCGGCTGAAGTGGCGATCAGATAATTGTGCAAATCGGCATTGACCATCTTTCCCCGCTTGTCGAATACCTCGTTCTCGAAAAGCACTTCGCTCATTCCCATCAGTACGGCACCCTCCGCCTGGCCTTCGACCAGCATCGGATTCACCGCTGTACCACAATCATGGGCATCCCAGAAATTGAGCACCTTCACCTTCCCGGTTTCCATGTCGACATCCACCTCGCAAACGGTCGCTGAAAACGAGTATGCAGGAGAGGTGCCGACCGCTGCTCCCTTGTAATCACCGCCCAGTCCTTCGGGGGGAGAGTAGTGCCCTTTCCCGAGGAGGGGTCCTCTTTTTGAGAAATACGCAAAACCTGCGTCTTCCCAGGGAATGAAAGTGGAGGGGTCTGATTTAATGAAGATCCTGTTGTCCCTTGCATCCAGCACCCCCTCATCTACATTCATGATCTCTGCTGCCTGTGCCAGCACCTGTTTCTTTATCTCTTCCCCCGCCATCTTACACGCATTTCCTCCCATCAGGGTAACCCTGCTCGAGTAGGCGCCGAAACCAATGGGAGTGAGATCGCTGTCAGCTGAAACCACGCTGATGCGGTCGTACGAGATGCCCATTGCTTCGCAGGCGGCCATCGACAATACCGTATCAGATCCCTGTCCGATGTCGGCATCACCGATGAAGAGAACTGCCCTCGAGCCGTCTTCCACAATCTTGATGGTGGCACTGGAATGGGGGAATTTAGAACGGTAAATAGGGTAACCGGCTCCGGAGACAAACCCGCCGCAGCCGATCCCGATGCCGCGACCCGGTGGAAGATTTCCCTTTTTCGTATTCCATCCCGATTTTTCACGAACCTCATTGAGACAGGCAGTGAATTCGCAAGAGTGGATATCAAGATCGTTGCATGTGCGATATTCAGGTGTCATGGCGTTTTTCAGACGGATATCGATAGCATCCATCCCGATATCATCGGCAATCATGGTGAGCAGCGATTCGAAGGCAAAACGGGGGTGGGGACAACCATGTCCGCGGAATGCGCCGCAGGGCGGAAGGTTAGTATTTACCCGGTAACCATCGTACTTGTAATTGGGGAATTTGTACAAGGTGGTGAGCATCGATCCGGCGTAATAGGTTGAAACAATGCCAAAACTGGAATAGGCTCCTCCTTCAAGCACGGCTTTTTGTTTTACAGCAGTGATGGTCCCGTCTTTCTTCACCCCGATTTTCAGGTCGATATATTGTTTGTGGCGTCCACGGCCGAACAGGTACATCTCTTCGCGGCTGAAGCGCATTTTTACTGCACATCCTGCAATCCTGGAAAGAAATATCGACATCACTTCGATGGTGGTCGTGGCTGCCTTTGCACCAAACCCTCCACCACAGTTTGTCATGATTACCCTGATGTCGCCCAGTGGCAATCCCAGAATATGCGATAACTGGTGATGAACATAATGAACCACCTGGGTAGAGGTATGAAGGGTTACCCTGCCCTTGCGGTCCCATTCGGCAATGGAACAGTGGGGTTCCATCGGGTTCTGGTAGGTGCGGTTACCGGTAAACCGCTCCTCGCGGATATGGTCTGCTTCAGCAAAACCCTTTTCAATGTCGCCGAAATGGTGATCGACGTGGGTGTTGATGTTGTTTTCGTATTTATCTTCGAACAGACGGGGAGCCCCATCTTTCATGGCCTCCATGGGATCGAATACAGCGGGAAGCTCTTCGTACTCCACCTTTATCAGGTCTAGTGCCCGGTAGCAGGTTTCCTCGTCGATGGCGGCCACAGCAGCCACAACGTCGCCTACGAACCGTACCTTATCCTTGGCAAGGATCGTTTCATCATACCGGGGGGGTGAGGTGCCCCAGCGAATGTCGGGTACATCGGCGCCGGTAAGCACAACCCTGACGCCGGTGAGCGCTTTGGCCTTGCTGGTGTCGATCGAAATGATTTTTGCGTGCGGAACAGTGCTGAGCAGCAACTTTCCATAGATCATGTTCGGAAGGGAAATATCGTCGGTATACAGGGCCCTGCCGGTAGCTTTGTCGGGTGAATCGATTTTGGGAAGGCGTTTCCCCACCACCGACAGGTTGATGGCCGATTTCTGTGGCATGAACTCCAGTTCAACTGGTTGTTTCCCGTTGAGGTAATCCCTGGCAGTCTCCACCGCCTCAATGATCTTGGTATATCCTGTGCAACGGCATAAATTACCGCTCAGTTCCGTCTTGATCTCCTGCTTTGTAGGGTTGGGATTTTTATCGAGGATGCTCTTTGTGCGCATGATCATACCGGGAGTGCAGTATCCGCACTGGATGGCACCCTTTTCGACAAATGCACGCTGAATCGGGTGCAATTCTGCACCTCTGGCCAATCCTTCTATCGTTTCCACTCTTTTCCCGGCCGATTCAACTGCCAGAACAAGGCAGGCATTCACAGCCTTTCCGTCCATTATGACAGTACATGCGCCGCAATCGCCCAGTTCACAGCCCTTCTTTGTCCCTGTCAGCTTCAGTTCGTCGCGCAGCAGATCAAGCAGCGTGGTGGTTGCTTTAACTGCAACTTCATGCTTATCCCCGTTGACAATTATAGTTATAAGATGTTTCATCTCTGTTTTTCACTTTTCATTCGCAATTCTTCACTTTTCCCTCTTATTCAATGCCAAATCCACCGCCCTCAGGATTGCCCGTTGCGTAACCACTTTCAACACATCCCTCCGGTACTGAGCTCCGCCACGGATATCATCAATCGGAATAGAATCACCGACGGCTGCACTTCCGGCCGCTTCCAGGAGCGCTGACTTTTCAGTAACCTCCCGGACTTTTTTTCCCTGCAGCATATCCGTTGCCTGGGGGCTGATCCGGGGAGTCGGGGCAACGGCTCCGATAACAATACAGACATCAGCAATTGTATCGCCCACTATTCTCACCATGGCTGCCGCCGAAACCACTGAGATGGAACCCGCTTCGCGCAAACCGAACTTTTCGTAACAGGCGCCTGTTCCGGGTTGGGATTTCGGTACAATGATCCTTGTTACCAGTTCTCCGGTCCTCAGTATGGTTTTTTTGTTGAATGTGAAGAAATCATGGAGGGGTACAATTCTGACTCCTTCTGAATCAGCGATCTCTACCGAGCTGCGAAGCGCGAGCAGCACAGGTGCGGTATCACAACATGAGGCAGCGGTACAAATATTCCCTCCGATGGTTCCGGAATTCCGCACCTGGTCGGAACCGATTTTCGATGTTGCCTCAGCAAGGGCCGGGGCAAATTTACATACCAGCAAGGAATCGATAACATCATTATGGGTTGCGCAGGCGCCTATGATGAGGTTGGTTTCGTCTTCCGTTATCAGTTTCAGTTCCGTAATCTTCGACAAGGAGACAATGTCATGGTGCTTCCTGATGCCCTTTTTCATCTCAACAAGCAGGTCGGTACCTCCTGCCATCGCAGCCGCATTGGGTTTGTGCCCCAGAAGCAGGATTGCATCCTTAACGGTGGCGGGCTGGTGAAAACTAAAGTCAGATAAATACATATTTTTGGTTTTTCATTTATTCCGCTCCATGATCAGCTTTGCAAGGATGCTGATAGCGATTTCGTCGGCAGTAATTGCATGGATGTTAATTCCTATTGGCATGTCGACCCGGCTGAGCTCCTCTTCAGTTGCAATGCCTCCTGAAATCAGGTTCTCCTTTATCGTGGCTACTTTGTTCTTGCTGCCGATCATCCCGATATAACAGTGGGGTTTAAGAATGCAGTAAGCGAGTACCTCGTTATCAGTAGGATGATCGAGGGTGGCTATCACAACAAATGTGTTGTTGTCGTATGGCAGAGAAGGAAGCACCCTGGGAAAATCACCTGTCACTGTCCGGAAGCCGGTAAAGCCCCAGTCGCTTAAGACCTCTTCCCTGCTGTCGATGACGGTGATATCGAAATTAAGATCCAGTGCGTGTTTTACGACCGCTTTCCCGACATGGCCGCCGCCGAACATAAAGAGTTTTTTTGATGGCATAAGTGGTTCAATATAAATTTCCATTTGTCCTCCGCAGCACATGTCATGCTGAACTTTCAAATTATGTTTAAAAAGCTGCGGCTTTCCGGCTTTTATAACCCCTGTAGCATTCTCAATGGTGGCATATTCAATCGGGCCACCCCCGATTGTTCCGAAAATCCTGCCGTTTTCCCACACGATCATCCTGGCGCCGGTTTTCAGTGGTGTGGACCCGCTGGTGTTCACAACGGTGCATAATGCGGCAATCTGACCAGCCTTAATGATTTCCAGGATTTTGTTACAAATTAGTTCCATCTGCAATGTTTAGGTCGATCGTTATACACCTACATGCGACCACTGCATGTTTAATCTTTTATGCTATAAAGTATCCGTTGAAAATCACCCTTAAATTTATCCTTATTCTCCAGGGAACCAAAACACAGCACTTTATAGAAAGTTCGGTTGGTTTCTGCAATACCAATAAAATAATAGATATCAAGGTTAGATTCCTTATCATAATAAGACGCATCGGCTTCAATATATTTTATCCCGCCTATACCCCCAGATTTGGGTTGGGAGATATTTCGCTTCTCTGCATTTATAAGAAACTCTTTAATAAAATTTTCATAGAACTCATCAATGGATGAAAATACCATGTCTGCCAATTTTAAATCCTCTTTACTGTCTTCAATGATAAATCCGGCAACATCTTTTATGGAATTTCTAAATTGAATCGCGGCTACGTCATTTAATCCAATGGTTCTGTTCATGTAGTCTGGAAGACTAACTTGAAAACAGTTGCCCGCATTATACAATTTTTGTGTGGATTGAGCAAAAGTAGCCGCGAGAAATAAAACGTGGGCTATGGTTAAAACGATTAAGCGCTTGTTCATTTTTTTTAGTTTATCGATTTTGGGGTAACGCCAGGTTTTTGATATTTCCCTGGTTCATGAAAATGCATTCTCGCCAGTGATGTCCATACCGGTTATGAGCAGGTGAATGTCGTGGGTGCCTTCATAGGTAATGACCGACTCCAGGTTCATCATGTGACGCATGATCGGGAAGTCGCCTGTGATGCCCATGGCGCCGAGAATTTGCCGCGACTCCCGGGCCACATCGAGGGCCATCTTTACGTTGTTTCTTTTGGCCATGGAGATCTGGGCCGGGGTAGCCCGGTCTTCGTTACGTAATACCCCCAGACGCCAGGTGAGCAGCTGTGCCTTGGTGATCTCGGTGAGCATCTCGGCCAGCTTTTTCTGGGTAAGCTGGAAGCCCGCAATGGGCTTCCCGAACTGAATCCGCTCCAGCGAATATTGCAGGGCTGTGTCGTAACAATCCATGGCGGCGCCGATCACTCCCCAGGCGATGCCGTAGCGGGCGGAACTCAGACAGCTGAGCGGTCCCTTCAGCCCCTTCACCCCGGGTAGCAGATTCTCTTTGGGAACTTTGACATCATCAAATACCAGCTCCCCCGTGGAAGAGGCCCTCAAAGACCATTTTTTCAGAGTCTCTGGAGTGGTGAACCCGCTCATTCCGCGTTCAACGATCAGCCCTTTTACAGTACCGGACTCATCTTTGGCCCACACCACGGCGATGTCGCAGATGGGGGCATTGGTGATCCACATTTTTGAGCCATTCAAGAGGTAGTGATCGCCCTGGTCGGAGAATTTGCTGAGCATGCCTCCGGGATCGGAGCCATGGTTGGGCTCAGTGAGGCCGAATGCCCCGATCATCTCGCCTGTAGCCAGTTTTGGCAGGTACTTCCGCCGCTGCTCTTCCGTACCGTATTTGTAAATGGGGTACATCACCAGCGACGACTGCACCGAAGCCATCGACCGGATGGCCGAGTCGCCGCGCTCCAACTCCTGCATGATGAGCCCGTAGGAGATCTGGTCCAGCCCCGAGCCGCCGTATTCCACCGGGATGTAGGGACCGAAGGCACCGATCTCACCCATCTCTTTAATAAGGTGGCGGGAGAACTCATGTTTCTGGTTGGCCTCGTCGATAATGGGTATCACCGCGCGGTTTACCCAGTCCCTGACGGAGCTGCGGATCAGCTTGTGCTCGTCGGTTAAAAGCTCGTCAGTCTGGAAGTAGTCGGGCGATTTGTATCTGATGGTAGACATGGGGTTAAGTTAAAATTGGTGAAAATTTCGTGATGCTTTAATACTCATCAAATGCAAAGCAATTAAAATCACTATTATCGTATTTGCCTTCTCTTGGATATCTTCCGGAATTTTTGTCTTGACCATTTTTCTAGTTTTCCTTGTTAATCTGTTTGCCGGTAACGCTTAGCAGGCAACCGTAGCAAAGGGAAAGCCTTCATAAGCATTGTTAAAGTTAGCATTGTTTTGGTTGACTGCCTGTTAGGGGCTGCATTATGATTCATTTATTTGCAGTATTCAAATAGATCAAAGCAATATTTGGATTTTTATTTGCGTATTTGACTGTTCTTTTAATTGCATCCTTTGCATACCATCCTATCCATTTTGTATAGAAAAGAATTATCGTATAATCATGTGAATCAATGTATTTCTTTAGTTTAATTATTCCTAAACTGTCAACATTAAATAAATTTAAATCGTTTTGAATCCTAAGATCATAATTATTTGGAAGATGATGAACAATTTTTAAAGGAATTGAATCAAACAATTTGAAATAATTTAAATTTCCATAGCATTGCTCCCATCCCATAACTAATTCTCCAGATTTTTTATACATCCTTAACTGAAGGGATGATGCATTAGTTCCATTCTTAAATTTATAGAGATTAAGGCAGTATTTAACGTTTTTCGATAAACTATCGAGATAATTGCTTTTGATTTGATAGGAATATTCGGTTTTGGAATTGAGCTCATTGAGAAATTGGTTATATTCAATTGCTGATTCGTTTTTAAATTCCGAGACAGTTAAATAATGATAAAGTGAACACCCATTCAAAAAGACCAAAAGGATTAATATTTTGAGGATCCTATTCATCATAATATAGCCACTAACTCACTTATAACACCCATTCCTAATCCCCTATCTATATCTCAAATTGTTGTCACAGGTTTGTATACTTTACTTGCTTCCATTTTTGGTTTTTTGTAATATTTTTGGATTCCTGGAGTTCAATTTTTTTGTGGTGCTTTTTTTATTCAACACAACTTTTGCATTTGTTGCAGCAACCACTTTATTTCCTGTTTTCGCCTCCAATTCAAGTCGGGCTACTTTGGCAACATTACCGCCCTGTCGTGCCACATTCTTGCTCTCCTCAAAACTTTCAGGATTCACGGCCTGAGAAATATCCTTGGTGGAGGCTTCGGCAAGCATATTAAGAATCAACTCCGTGTTGGTCATATTGTCCCTGAGGTTCTCTTTCTTTAGTCCTTTCAGGGTTTTGTATTCTTTGGTGGTTTTATCTGCCCATGCTTTTGTAATAATGTCGGTAAGTGTGGCAAATTGAGCGCCTGCCCTTAACCCTCTGCTTTTCCATTCATCGGTCAGCTCTTTTCGTATTTCAATACTTTTCAGGCGTTGGTTAATCCACTTCTCGCTGTATCCCAATTGTAAATACTGTTCTAAAGCCCGGTCAATGCTAAGTTCCGGGTCTTGCATTTCATCTAGTCTTTCGCTGGCAACCATTGCCAACCAAAGTTTAAAAGGTTCTGCCTTTGGGGATGGTATAGATTGAATGAGCCGAAACAGTTGTTCGGTATCGGCGACATCGGTTTTGTAAAATTTTCCATCTGCAGATTGCATCTTCAGTTGACTACAATTTGTAGCCAACTGACTTCCCTCTTTCTTTAACCTGGCTTTTAACACACTCCAATATTTTCGGGGATTGGGACTTTCTGTAAGCACTTCGATGGTATCTACAATAGAGAAATACCATTTCTCTTTTTCGTTGTCCCACAGGGTACGAACTTTTTTATCTTCGAAAATCTTTATTTTGTCATGCTGTTTCAATCGACCTCTCGTTAATATTTACTTTTTCAAACTTAATGATTTTGTTCTATTAATCGTAAAGCGTCTCATAGTTATTTTCCCAACCGGGCAGCTTCCCATTTGGGGTTAGATCCGTCGGGGGATTTTGTCCGCCGATGTTCAGAAGGCGCAGTAAGGAGGTGGAAATATAGGGATTTTTCGCGGGATTGAAGGTCTCGCCGGTCTCGAGGGTAAGCCGTTCGTCGTTGCAACCTTCGGCAAACGCATTCTTCTTCTGCAGGTTATAGAGGGCCACAGCATAGGGAACGGCATATTTCTGTTTGAGCCTGGCCACTTCGAAGGCACGCTCGAGCAGGTCATATTCATCCTCCCCGATCCCGTTCGACAGTCCGAGTTCATAAGCCCGGTTGGCGGTCATCCCCTGGAGGAAGAGCTCATCGATGAGTGACTCTCCGAAGCCCAGTCTTACCAGCTCCTGAACCGCGCCAAAGCCGCCCAGAATGCCGTATTCGATCTCGGGCTGGTTGTAGTTTTTCTTCACCCGGTGAACATTTTTCCTCTTCAGGGAGTCAAACTCAACGCCATGCAGAACCAGGTCGAAACGCTGGTTCAGGAAGTAGGTGAATTCGGCGCCACCGCCCCATTTCTCGCCAAATACGCCGATGGTCCAAACCGGCATCTCCTGGATGAACCGGAAGAGCCGCATCCCTGCCTTGGTGAAATAAGAGGCATCCTCCTCGCCCAGGAACTTGTACCCGATTTTTGCATCGAACCACCCTTTGTTGAACTGCCGGGCATCGGCTCCCAACATGCGCATTCCCTTACCTGAAGCGGTAAAGAGCAGTGCCCCGAGCTCTCCCTTTTCATAGAGGCCCATGGAAACGCCCATGGCGTGGTCGAGCTGGTCGAGGGTGTTGCGGTTCCAAACGTTGCCACGAAGCGGGTTGTCAAAGATCACCGAGGCGACCCGATCCTTTTTCGAAGGGTAGATATACCTCAGGTCGTTGTAATAAATATCCATCTCCCCGGTGGCGAAATTGCGCTGGCTGACGGGGGTTTTGTAGATCCGCCCGTAACCCAGCAGGTTTGTCCACCCTTTGCTCTTCATGGTATGGAGCAGTGAAGGGATACCCTTTCTTGGCCCCGATTTCCCGTCAAGGTCGAACAAACCTGTGCGGTCTTGATTTTCGATCCCGGCTTTTTTTACCAGCCCGGTGAAGCCGTCAATGCCGAAATGGTCGAGGAACTTGTCGATGATCTCGCACAGTCCGTATTTGAAGCGGAGCCCCGTCTTTGTTGATGAATCGATATCGGCGGCTGTTGCAAAATTATCCTGGATAAGATCCAGAGCATAGAGCATGATGGGGATCACATATCTCCTGAAGGTCTTGCCTCCCTTGTCGTCCGACTCCGCGATCCGGATCAGTCCGCCGATGCTTTTTATGGAGGATTCCCTGTAGTCGAGCGCCTTCGCCTCCGACAGGGACCAGAAATCTGCATGATTGACTTCTGCCGTCTCAACATATGATTTGCTACCCGGATCATATACCCCGCTGATCTTCTCCCGGTTTGAAACGCCGGTCCATTTGAAGAAACCCTCTTTCTCCTTTGAATAGATGCCGATCCTGCCTGATTTCTCCAGCTCTTCGATCCATAGCGGGTAGTGGCGGCCATCCTGGTTGTAGAGACTCTTCAGCCGGTCGGAATCGGGAAGTGCAGCCCCCAAATGTTTAGCACATTCGGTATAGGGCATGTGGCCCGTCCGGTCGAGCACCTGGAACGGGTTGGCGGTGAGCAACTCGAATACCTGAGGCAGCTCCACCAGGTCCTGGCCTTTTTTGACATCCCACTGGATGATGGCCGCCATCCCTTCAAAGACGGGGTCGGCCACATAGCCGTGGTGGTCGTTCCGCAAGGCGATCACCTTCTTTTCAAGCACCTGCTCGGCGAAGGCAACCCCGGCGGTAAAGCTCTCTTCGGAGGCATATTTGCCTTTCATGACATCAAAAAGGCGGTTGGCATGGAAGGGGAAATAACCATGTCCGGTAAGGAATTTATCCCTCAGGAACGCGTCGTTGAAGAGGATCGCAAGTTCGGCCGTGGTGTGTGAGGATGTATTGGAAAAGACAAATACCAGCTTTTTCAGATCGGCATACTTCTCGATGTTCCCGAATATGACTTTCTTCACATCGATCCGCTCGGTGGCCGC
Source organism: uncultured Prolixibacteraceae bacterium (assembly GCA_964355115.1). Taxonomy (GTDB): domain Bacteria; phylum Bacteroidota; class Bacteroidia; order Bacteroidales; family FEN-979; genus JANXZO01. The sequence continues at coordinate 40,009 of CAYHCQ010000002.1, forward strand.
CTCCCAGATGATCTCAGCCTCGCCGAGCAGAGCGAAATCCTTTGTATAGGTTACCCGCGTCAGAAGAGTTTTCGCCTGATCCTCCAGCATCCTGCCGCCCTCTGCCATGCCCGAAAAATAGCTCCCGATATCCTTTTTTGCCCGTTCCAGCGCACTGTCGGCCACATCCACGAAAATGACATCAAACTCTGTTTTATTGAGGATATCGATACCTATTCCGATGCCCATGGTGCCCGACCCGATAACGGCGATCTTTTTAATGTTGTTGAGCCTTGCGACCTCCTTCTGGAGCAGTTTGTTCCCGTATGCAAATACAGTTCCCATATTCTAAGTATTGGTCTATGTTTTACTAAATGATCTCCACACAAACGGCCCCGCCCTGGCCGCCGCCGATACAGGCGGATGCAATGCCGGTTTTCAGCCCCTGGCGCTTCAGTTCATATACAAGGTCGATGGTGATGCGCAGCCCGGTGGCGGCGATGTTGTGGCCCATGGCAATGGCGCCCCCGTTTACGTTGGTGCGCTCGCGCGGAAGTCCAAGCTCCTTTTCCACTCCCAGGTACTGGGCTGCAAAGGCCTCATTCACCTCGAACAGGTCGACCTCCTCCTTTGTCATTTTCAGCTTGGCCAGCAGGTCATTGATGGCAGGAACAGGACCCTGTCCCATCACCTCGGGAGGTACCGTCGAGAACTGGTAACCCCTGATCTTTGCCAGGTAGGGAATGTGGTGTTTGTCAGCATAGGAGCGCTCCATCAGCACGGCGGCCGCAGCCCCGTCGCTGATCTGGCTGGCGGTACCCGGGGTAACGAGTCCGTCGCGTTTGAGCATGGGCCGCAGGTTGGCAAGTTCATCGAGGCTGATGTCATACTTGGTGCCTTCATCGCGCCATACGCTGAGGCTGTTGCCACGCTGGTCGACGGTATCGAGGGTGAAAATGCCCTGCAGGTAGTTCTCCTGGCCGCCTGTTGCGTAACGGTTCCACTGCTTCGACTGGGCATTGATGGCCCGGGTGTGGCTGAGGAATGAGAACTCATCACAATCCTTCCGGGTGATCCCGGTCTGTGCGCCATACAGCTCCGCCGTCTTCGGCATGAGAGTTTTAAACTGGTTGTGATTGAACCCCTCCATCAGGTAATCACGAAGCTGCCCATCCTCAAAATCCCATACACTGTCTCTCTTCCGCCGCCCCTGGTGGATCAGGTTGGTTTGCGACATGTTTTCGGTGGCAAAGGAGAGTACACAGCCGGCATTCTCAGTGTCGGACATCAGCTGGTCGAACCCGTCGGCCAGCACCTGGAAGCCGGTCCCGCAGATGCGCAGGGTGGTCTTGCCTGGCGCCACATGAAGATTTTCTTTGTCGTTAAACATTGCGGCTACCCTCATGGCCACATTCCTGGGCAGGTAGATCTGTTGGTTCTGCGAATCGATGTATATCATACCGGCAACCACGCTGTCGATCTTTGTCTTCGCCAGGTCCATCCCCGATCGCTGTATAGCTTCGTAAACAGCCAGTACGGCCAGATCCTCGGCGGGCAGGTAGTTGTAATAGCCGCCATGTTTGCCAATGGGCGTTCTTGCCCCGCTAACGATCACTACTTCTTTGGGTCGCTTCTCCATAAGATGATACCATTTGAATTACGATGTACGAATTACGATGTACGATTATTTTGCATTATTTAACAACACACACCCATAGGCAGCCAGATACTGTGCATTCTCAGGACTGTCACTATCGGGGTATTTCTGCTTAAACAGGCTGACGATCGTGGGGTGCATGGCAGGAAGTCCACCGGTGATCACCACATGGTCCTCAACCAATGCCATTTCAACCGACCTTGCAATTATCGAGTTGTAGATCCCGATGATGATGTTCGGCAAGGTCACTCCGTTCTTGATCATCCCAATGATTTCCGAGATGGCGAACACAGTGCAGAAGCTGTTGATCTTCACCTCCTCGGTGGCCTCCTTCGCAAAGGCGGTGAATTCGGCCGGGGTCACATCCAGCCTGAAGGCGATCTCCTCGAGAAAAGAGCCGGTTCCTGCAGCACACTTCCTGTTCATCTTGAACTTGTCGACCTGTCCCTGCGCATTAACCTGGATGAACTTGGTGTCCTGTCCACCGATATCGATGATGGTGCAGGCGCGCTGATACACCTGGTAAACCGCCCTGGAGAGGGCGATAAGTTCTGAGTTGGAGACAAACGGCACCTTGATCTGCTCGCGGCCGTAACCACAGGTGTAGACCGGGAATTGAATCTCATAATTTTCCGAAAAATGGGCCACGATCCTGGCAGAGGCATTATTGAAGTCATATCCCGACTTCACGCAATAAACCTCTGCGATCCGGTTTTCTTCATCAACCAGAACCCCTTTCGTATATGATGACCCGAGATCGATACCCAGACGATACATTCCGATTTGCGATTTGCGATTTACGATTTATGATTTACGATTTGCGATTTGTCCGGCCAGTTGTTCTATAAACGTTTCAATGGCGATGATGCTCTGCTCCTCGCTGTAGCAGCGGGGATCGTTCAGGTCGCCGTTGATCTCGAGGAACGGAATGCCGGTAGTTTTAAAGAGGCGGTTCTGAAGCCCGAAGCGGTTGTTTGAGTTCCGTGCGCAGGTTTTCGATTCATGGTAAATGATCCCCTGAACCGCGAACTCCTTCATCAGATTTTCCAGCACGCTCTCCTTCACGCTATCCGAACGTACAATGAAAAGTTTGCTGTAGGCCAGGGCCGACGATTCGAACGGGTCGGCCGGATCGAGATCATCGAAAACCCAGCTGTTGCAGTAGGTTGAAGCAACAATGCAGGTGTCGAGTTTGGCAAACAGTTTGGCCATGCTGCTCAGCCTGTACCATAAAGGCATCCCCTCCCAGTAAATCCTGAACCGCTCAACCGGCACTGCACTGATATTGGTGGCGATCCTCTCTTCCAGTTCGGCGAGAAGAAGTTTATAATAATCCACCGCATGCGTCGTCCCCCGCATCACCACGATGGGTCCCATGTGGATGGCCGAGTCGAAGAAATTGATGGGTGACGGGAGATGTTTAGCCTTCTGCAGCACCTGCTTCCAGAGCACACAACCATCGTGTGATAATCCCACGCTCTCCCGGAAGGCGTCAATGTCGAACTTACGCCCGGCCACCTTTTCAATCTCAGGAATGATTCGGTGGTACTGGTCAGAAACTCCTTTGATAATTTCCGGGTTCAGCTCGCTGATGCAGAGCGGGGTGTGAATTCCCACAACGGGCACCTTGAAATGGCGGCCGTAAAAACTGAACCAGTCCTCCACCTCGCGGCACTGGTTGGTATTGTATACCAGGATATCGGGACGGGGCACCGCGGCGAATCCCATCTTCTGAAGCGGGGTTTCATTTTGCAGGAAAGCACCAATATCGCTGGTGAGGTAGGAGCAGATATCGGGCGAATAGCCGTGGGCGACAGCCGATGGGATGTACTTGTCGGCGTTCTTTCCGGCGCCGAGCATCGCTCCGTGGTTCTCGGGGAAGTAGACCTCGAATCCCATGGAATAGAGCAACTCGGCCGGTCCCACGCTGGTGCACCAGGCGACCTTCCGCTTGCGGGTTTCGGCGGCCTCTTTCAGCCGTGCGAAATAGCCATCCATGGTCAGCCGCAGGTCATTGGCCGACCGCAGTTTTACGAGCTCTTTTTTGTCCGTTGTTGCGTTTTCATTCATGTTCTAACAATTTTTCCAGATCGGTTTTCTCTTTTCGATAAAGGCATTGATCCCTTCATTGGCATCGTGGGTCTCCATCATTTCATTCACATACATACCGGCAAATTCGGGAAGCAGTTTGAGCATAAAGAAATCAAAGGAGGCCCGCGCGGCCCGGGTGGCAAAACGCAGCGCCGAGGCGCTCTTCCCGAGAATGTTTTTCCGGATCCACTCCTCCGCGGCGGCATCCATGACAGCCTTATCTTCAAATACCTCGTTCACAAGCCCGATCGATTTTGCCTCCTCCGCAGTAATGATCCTGCCGGTGATCAGCAGCTCCTCCGCCCTGGCGTTACCCACTTTTAACGGAAGCATAACAGAGGCCGGCGGGGCGAAAACACCAAGGATGATTTCAGGTTGCCCGATCTTTGCACTCTTGTCGGCAAAGATGAAATTGCAGGCCAGCGGCAGTTCAAACCCTCCGCCCAGGCATTGTCCCGAAAGCTTCGCCAGCGTGGGAATGTGGAGTTCGATCAGGGTGAAAAACATCCTGTGAAACCCTTCCAGCATGGCGGCAGCCAGCTCTTTGGTATGTTCGGCTACACTGGCGCCGTAAGAAAAGTTGTTGCCGGCCCCCTCAAAGGTGATCAGTTTGACATCTTTCTTCTCCTTCAGCGAAAGCAGGAACTCTGTAATCTCGGCCATCATGATGGCGTCGAGAAT
>CAYHCQ010000002.1:44516-62226 GCA_964355115.1 uncultured Prolixibacteraceae bacterium
TCGGTCATCATGTTGAGGGCAAGCCAGTCGCGGTTACTCTCTTTGTTCTGATCCCAGTGCTCCAGCTTGTGTTTACGCAAGGAGTTGATGGTCTTGCTAAGACAGTTGGGCATCAGGTACATGAGCTTTGTACAGAAGCGTTCAACAGCCTCATCAAGCATGGAAAGATCTATTACTCCTGTCTTCATTAACTCCTTCCCTTTTACAAGCTCTTCCCCGGTTTTCATCTTTCCGTAGATGATCTGACCTTTGCTGTTGACCCACTGATCGGTATAGACCAATGGATTGGGAATGAACTCCCCGTTCACCTTCAGGGCGGGCACCACCTCGGTGATCAGTCCCCATCGAACTGCTTCGTGGGCCGACCAGGGATCGCAAACCGTGCAGGAGAACATGGCATTTTCAATTCCTACGAAAAGGGGGAGAAAGTCTGTCGACCCTCCATCGGGAGCGCTGCCGTGCTTGGGACCCGCCTGGCCGAAGCGGGCAAAATCCTGGGCGATGGAGAAATCACAGGCCATGCCAATCTCCTGTCCGCCGCCGATCCGCATACCGTTAACCCGGCAAACCACCGGCTTGTCGTTCATCAGGATCGAGGATACCATGTCGTTGAAGAGGCGCATATATTGTTTATACTCCTGGGGATTCCCGGCATAGTACTCGGCATACTCCTTGGTGTTGCCCCCGGTACAGAAGGCCTTGTCGCCCGAGCCGGTAAATACCACAGCCACCACGCTGCGGTCGTTGGAGGCCTGCCGCATGGCAAGAATCACCTCCTTCACGGCGTCCGTGGTATAGGAGTTATACTGCTGGGGGTTGTTCAGGATGATCCAGGCGTTAAAGAGTCCCGTTACGGGATTGCCCTGGTTGTCCCTGCAGGGACGTTTTTCGAACAGGATTTCCTTGAAGGAAATTTCGGTTAGGTTGTGACTTGCTAACATAATATATAGGTTTAAGTTTATTTAAAATCGGGCACCAGCACAGATCTTTTGCGGTAAACGTGGTTCAGGGTATTGCGGAACACCTCGTTGATCTTCGATAGCGGGAAGGTCTCAACAAACTCGTCAATTTCGAGTTTCCCGGTGGTGAGAAGGTCCACCACCTCGGGGTAGAGCTCCGGCTTGCAGCCCCAGGTGCCGATCACCTTGGCATCGAAGGCCATCAGGTTGCTGAGACGCACCTCGGTGCGGTCGAGGGTGAAGCCCACGATCGAGAGGGTCGAGGTAAAGGTGATGAGGTTAAACCCCAACTCCTGGCCAGGTTTGGTGCCCGACATCTCAAATATCTTCCAGCCGAAGCGTGAAACACCCAACCCCTTTGTGATCTCCCGCACCTGCTCCTTGATGGCCTTGATATCGAGCCCCTTTATGTTGAGCACCGCGTCGATCCCATGGTTCCTGGCGGTCTCCAGCTTGGCGTCATCGATGTCGAGGGCAAGCACCTTTGCTCCGAAAATCCGGGCGATGAGGGCTGCATAGATGCCGACTCCGCCTACACCTATAACGATGGCCAGGTCGCCTGCCTCCAGCTCCGATTTCCTGATTACCTGGTACGGGGTGGAGATGGCATCGGCAATGACGGATAGTTTTTCGAGGGGGTACCTTGTCAAAAGCTCATCGGGCACCGGGCAGAGGAAACGGGCGGGAACCCTGATGTGCGAGGCAAATCCCCCGTGAAAATCGTTCCCGGGCATCAGCTGCTTCTGGCACATGTTGCTCCGTCCCTTTTTACACAACTCACACTCCCCGCAAGGGAGCACTGCCGGGATGATCACATTCTTCCCCACCCATTCGGCGGGGCCGGCGATCACCGTTCCGCTGATCTCGTGGCCAAGCGTAAGGGGGAGCTCTTTCTTTGTCTTCACCCCATAGTGCCAGAAACTCAGGTCGGTGTGGCATACGCCGCATCCGGCAATTTTAACCAATGCCTCATGGACTTCCAGCTCCGGGATCGCATTTTCACAAAGCTGCATGTCACCATCCTGGGCTATCATTTGCCAGGAATAAATTTTCTGTTCCATAGTTTGAATTATTTGCATTTTCCTACCCCATCCTTGCAGGAGATGGCATTCACAAGGTTGGTGAGTACCAGGTTGATGGGGGTTTTGATATAGTGTTTACGGCCATAATCAACGATCTTCCCATTCATGTAATCGATCTCGGTCTCACGTTTGTTAATTAAGTCGACCGCGAGCGAAGGCATGTGGTTCCCGGCATTGTTGAGGTAACGGATGGCCAGCTTGATGAAATTATCAGTCAGTTTGATATCTTCGGCACACGCCACCTGCACCGCTTCGTAAAGAATCTGCTCAATAATCTCGAGAGTATCCTTATTGGTCATGGCCTCCTTCATGGTGAGCCTTGAAATGGCGCACAGCGGGCTCAATGCAGCATTCAGAATGGTTTTCTCCCAGATCTTGTCGTTGATCGTAAAGGCGTTCACCTGTTCCGTTGCCATGTCTACTCCAGACAGGGTTTTGCCGATCCACTTGGCAAGCTCCTCCTGCGAGTCGTCCATAGAGCCGATATAGTTGGGCGGATTGAAGAAGTTGATGGCGGTCACATTCGGCGCCTGCAGGTTACCGGCAAAATTGATAACCAGCCTGAGGATGGAGGATTCAGGAAAATGGCCATGGTACTTTTTCCCGATATCGATACCGTTCTGGGCGCTGAGCAGGAAGACCTTCTTTTTAAGATTTTCCTCAATGATCTTGACAATCGAATCAACGTGATAATCTTTGACTGCAGAGATAAGGATGTCGAAATCATGCTCGAGCATCTCCTCTACAGAGTAATAAACGTATTTGAAGTAAGATTTTTTTTCTATTTTCGACACAATCTCAATCCCTTCCTTGCGGATAAGATTAAGCTTCTCCCTGTCAAGATCGGTTACAGCAACCTCGCAGCCGGCCAGTTTGAAATGTACCGCCAGTGTCTGACCAATGGGTCCCAGCCCGATGATCCCAATGTTATACTTCTTGTCGTCCATGGTTTCTATTTTGGTTTATAATGGTTTCATTTCAAAGTATGATCCTGGCATCCACAACACATATCTCATCACCACTGGCAAACAGTGGATTGAGATCAAGCTCCCGGATGGCAGGAAAATCGCTTCCCAGCATGGAGATGCGCTGGATGATCTCCACGGCCTTTGCCTTGTTGATCCCCTTTTCGCCCCGGAAGCCGTCGATCAGTCGCGCCGCCCTGATGGCGCCGAGCATTTCCAGAGCCTCCTCATCGCTCACTGGCGTGATGGCAAAGGAGACATCCTTCAGCACCTCCACAAAGATCCCGCCAAGTCCGAACATGATGATATGGCCAACGCCCTCCGAGGCTTTCGCCCCGATGATCAGCTCGCGCCCTTTAGGCAGGAATTTCTGGATAAAGAAGTTTATGTCGTCGCCCAGCTTTTCTTTCATTGATACAGCAACAGCTTCGGCCTCCTGCATATCCCGGATATTCACAGCCACGCCGCCCACATCGCTCTTGTGAATGATCGTCTCTGAGTCGGCCTTGATCACCACCGGGAAGCCGATCTCACCTGCTGCATGCGCAACAGATGCAATATTTGTTACCACCTTCCAGGGGGCCACCGGAATCTTGTAGGCCTCTAAAATGCCATAAACCTGTGCGGCGGTAAGCACCTCACTCTTCTTTGCCAGGGCATTGGAAAGGATCGATTGTACCACCTCTTTATTCACATCTGTGAATTGTTTCACCGTGCCCTCTTTCGCCGACCGGATCCCGTTGTAACGGACCAGCGAATGGAGCGCGCGCGCGGCCGTTTCGGCGAAGTCGAAGCAAGGGATCTCCCCCTCCTTCAGTATTTTTGATGTGCCTCCCCATTTTTGCTTGTCGGTCATGTAATTGCAAACCACAGGCTTGTTTCCGGCTTTTGCAGCCGCCACGATCTCACGGGCTACATTTTCGCAGTCGACAAACGGCGGGGTGACGAAGTTAACATAGATGCTATCGAACTGGGGCTCATTCATCATCACTTCCATCGCACTTTTGAAATGGCCGGGTCCGGCTGTTGCCACAACATCGAGGGGGTTGCGGATGGATGCCGATTCGAGCATGGTGCCCTTGAGGATCTCCCGCGCCTTTTCCGAAAGCGGGGGCAGCTCGAGCCCGCAGCTTACCAGCTCGTCGATGGCGATGACTGAAGGTCCACCGGTATTGGTAATAATCCCCACCCTTTTGCCCCTAGGCACAGGCTGCGAAGAGAGTGCCACAGCAGCATTGCAGAGCTCCGCCTGGCTGCCGAAGGTCATGATGCCGGCCTTTTTATAGATGAGATCAAGAGAGATGCTGCCTGCCAGACCGCCGATGTGCGAACGGGAGGCTTCTGCCCCTTTGTCGGTGCGGCCGGCCGTGATGGCCAATACCGGTTTCCGTGCGGTCACCTTTTTCGCCACTGCCATGAATTCCTGCGGGTCTTCAATACTTTCGGCATAGAGCACAATGGCCCGCGTCTCCGCATCTTTGCCATAATAACTGAGGATCTCCGTTATGGAGACATCCGATCCGTTGCCTGTTGAGGCATACATCCGCTGACCGATGCCCATGTCGTAAAATGCCTGCATGATCACTGCTCCCACACCGCCACTCTGGGCCACCACCGAGATATGTCCCGGTTCGGGATAGGTGAATGTGAAGTTGCAATAAGCATTGTATTCCGGATCGGAGTTGATAATCCCCTGGCAGTTGGGCCCCACGATGCGGATCCCGTATTTCTTCGCCCGGGCGAGAAAATCATCCTCCAGCGCCTGCCCCTCGGCCCCCATCTCCTTGAACCCTGCAGTATTGATGATGATAGCCCGTACCCCTTTCTTTCCGCAGTTTTCGACCTCCTCCGGAACAAAAGGAGGAGGGATCACAATATGCGCCAGGTCAACATCGCCAGGCACATCCAGCACCGTAGGGTAGGCTTTCAGCCCGCGGATCTCGTCAACCTTGGGGTTGATGGGATATACCGGCCCCCTGAAGTTGTAATGAAGCAGGTTTTTAATTATAACATTCCCGATTGAGAGCTCCTTCACCGAGGCGCCGATCAGCGCCACAGACCTGGGTTTGAATAAGGGGTCAAGATTATCGTTCATAGGTTTTAATTACATTAACTCCTGAAAATTTCAAAATTGGGGGGAATTGGCCACTATTTCATTCGGCATGCTCAAATAAAACATATTTACCCCAGGGTTATTCTAAATAAATTGACCTTGAAAATGGTAACTTCTGGAAGGGAAAATCAGGAAAGCAGAAATAGTCAATGGCAGTGGTTCAAAAATAAATAAATAAATGGCAAAAACAAATTTACGAGCAAATTTATTTATGTGAGATATAATAGGTTCTTACAAAGTAAATCGGGTCGATAGCACTTTTTTAAATTTAAAATTCTATATTTGTTTTTCGAAGACTGGCCGTGGAGGCAGCCTGTTTCACCAATTAAAAGGTAAGAAAATGAGGTACGCAGAGACGGGGTATAATTTAGAAATAGACCTGACCCGTAAAAGCATCGAACGGGTTACAACCGACCCGGTTGACACCGAGCTTTACCTGGGCGGACTTGGCACCAATGCCAAGATTTTATGGGACAGGGTTCCCCCTGAAGTCGACCCCTTTTCGCCCGACAATCTCCTCATATTTGCCACGGGCCTGTTAAGTGGCACCCCGGCACCGGGGTGCAACCGTACCATTGTCTCAACCATTTCACCCCAGACCAAATTAATGGCATTCTCGATGATGGGCGGATTCTGGGCGCCTGAATTGAAGTATGCAGGTTACGACAAGGTAATCCTGCGGGGCAAGTCCTCCGAACTGGTTTACCTGTGGATAAACAATGACAAGGTAGAAATACGGGATGCAACTCATTTAAAGGGTAAAGGTGCTGTTGAAACGGAAGAACTTATCAGGCAGGAGTTGAATGAGCCGAAAGCCCAGGTGGCCGCCATCGGTCTGGCCGGTGAAAACCGGGTCTTTTTTGCTTCCATCGAACAGGGCAGATCCAGCGCCAGCCGGGGCGGCATTGGAGCCGTTATGGGGGATAAAGGAGTAAAGGCGATTGCCGTGCGTGGCACAAAAGATATAAATATGGCCCGGCCGGCTGAGTACATGGACCTTTGCAATAAAGTTCTGGCTTATATAAAAGTCAGGGAAAACAACCCCATTCCTGGCGTAATGCCAATTTTGGCCGGACTTGGTTCGCCTCAGGAGATGAAGGTCCACGATGAGAAGTGGCACACCGAGAATTTTATGTGGGGAAATTCGCGCACGCGGAGAAAGGATTTCTGGAATGAGGAGGTTGAAAAAAGCTGGAGGGGAACCCTTGAGGATTCACGGATAAGGCTTATCAGCTGCTACAACTGCCCGATGAAATGTGCAGCGACCATTTCCGTTCCGGGATATCCCACCTATATGATGAAATGTTTCTCGAAACTTACCTACACCATGGCAGCCTATTCAGACCTCGATTTCGGACTGAAAATCGCCCAGCAGGCCACTGAGTTCGGGGTGGATGCATTCTCAGCCCCGCAGGTTATGGCTTTCGCACTTGAACTGAAGGAGGCAGGCATTCTGACAGAAAAGGATTTCCCGGGGATGCCGGAAGACAGCGAAGGAAGATTTTTCTGGCTGCTCGACAAAATCGTACGGCGGGAAGGTGTCGGGGATGTTCTGGCGAATGGCACCTACTGGGCTGCCCGGGAGATCGGCAATGGTGCAGATGCCTTTGCACACAATAATATTAAAAAGCATGAGCAACTTCCGCTCAAGCTTTCGATGCTGAATCCCATCTATTTCCTGATGTATGCTACCGGCGAGAAGATAAACATTACGCAGATCGAAGGTCAGTTCCCCCAGGCAGCGTTTCCAACAATGGAAGAGCGGGAAGAGTTCGTAAAAGACTGGATCCAGGTTCCCGACGAAAAGTTCAAGCAGTATCTCCTCGACTGGGAGCCTCGCGGCGAGAAATCGATGCCCTTTTACCCCACGGTCGAAATGTGCTGTGATATCGTTGACTGGCAGGAGCGGATGCATTACATTGACGACGCCCTCGGCATGTGTTCCGGGCTGTCGTCATTTCCCCTGAAGCCCCCTTACCATATCCACAACTACCCCGAATTTATCTCCGCAGGCGCCGGGATAGAAATGGATGAAGCCAAACTTTCACAGGCAGCCAGGAGATACCGGACCCTTGTGCGGGCGATTAATATAAGACGAGGGATGAGGAGGGCTGACGAGAAGCCCCCAGAGGACCACTGGAAAAAGAGATTTCCTGAACTTGAAAAGGAGCTCCTCGATTCATACTATAAATTAAAAGGATGGAATAATGACGGGATCCCGACAGAAGAATCATTGCGGGGCCTGGGGCTGGAATATGTCAGCCAGGACTTTCGTATGAGGGGAATCTATGAAGAGGGAGGGGAGGGGAAGCATGAAAGCTGAAAAGAAAACCAGGATAATAAAAACCATCCGGATCGATGTCGATAAATGCAATGGTTGCCGTGCATGTGAAGTCATCTGTTCCTCCTTTCACGCCTCTCCCAAATATAGCAGCAATAATCCGGCGAGATCCCGCATCCGTGTGATCCGTGATCCGCTGGCAGACATCTTTGTTCCTGTTTATGCAGGGGAATATGCGGTAGCTGAATGTGCCGGCAGGGACAAGTATACTATCGATGGAAAGGATTATGATGAATGTGCATTCTGCCGTGCCTCCTGTCCCTCGAGAAACCTCTTCAAGGAACCCGATTCGGGCCTTCCCCTGAAATGCGACATGTGCGAAAGTGATCCCACTCTGGAAAAACCTTTGTGTGTGCAGTGGTGCCTCAATGATGCCCTGATATTCGAGGAGAGAGAAGTGGAAGCAGATGGGGAGGGGAAGCCGGAGGAGCTGGAAATCGGGCTGGAATCTTTGGCCAACAGGTATGGATTGAATAAAATTATGGATATCGTAAATAAGATGGCTGCCTCGAAGAAGGGATAGGACCAAATGGAGAAAGTAACCGACTACAAAGAGATTGCCGACATCATCAAAGCAAAAGGTGGGGATAATTTCAAATTCTGCTACCAGTGCGGAAAGTGCGATGTCGTCTGTCCGTGGAATGAGGTCAGGCATTTTAGTATGCGGAAATTAGTCCGGGAGGCTACCTTCGGAATGTCACAGATTGAAACTGACGATGCGTGGCTCTGCACCACCTGCGGAAAATGCTCCATGGCTTGTCCGCGGGATGTGAAACAGGTGGAATCAGGAATAGCGGTACGCAGAATGGCCACAGAATACGGGATCTATCCTCCTTCTGCCAATCCCATCCGTGCCATAAGATCAAGCCTAAGTGCTGATGGCAACCCCCTGAATGAAGAACGGGACAAGAGGGCCGACTGGGCAAAAGGGCTTGGCGTAAAAGAGTTTTCCGGGGAGATGGAAATTATGTATTACCCGGGTTGCTACCTCTGCTATGATCCAAGGCTGAAAAAAGTAGCCGTTGCCACAGTCAACATCCTTAACAAAGCCGGTGTAAATTTCGGAATCCTCGGTTCGAAGGAGAACTGTTGCGGGGAGAGTATCCGAAAAACGGGTGATGAGGAGCTGTTCAGGCACCTGGCTAAAGAGAATATCAAAACCTTTATTGATAACGGAGTTAAGAAGATTCTTGTCTCCTCCCCCCATTGCTATCATACCTTTAAAAATGAGTACCCTGAATTTATGGTGCACTTTGAGGTGGTGCATATCGCCCAATACCTGTTTGAACTCATTAATAAGGGGCGGCTTCAGATCAAAAATGAATATCTGAAAAAAGTCACCTACCATGATCCCTGCTACCTTGGCAGGCACAATGGAATTTATGATGAACCCCGGAAGGTACTGCAGAAGATATCATCACTTCAACTGACTGAGATGGCTGATTCCAGGGAAGAAAGCTTCTGTTGCGGCGGCGGCGGTGGCAGGATCTGGATGGATACGCCAAAAGGTGAAAGATTCTCAGACCTCAGGCTTGACCAGGCAGCAGCGACCGGGGCTGAGGTTCTGGTTACCTCCTGCCCCTATTGCATCGCCAACTTCGAAGACAGCCTTTTGTCAAGGAAAGAGGGCAGCATAAAGGAGATCAAAGATTTAACGGAGATAATCCAGGAAGCTATCTTATGAATACTGACGACAACTTCGGCGATGTTATTGTTGTGGGTGGGGGGATTAGCGGCATTCAGGCGGCGCTTGACCTTGCCACGACGGGCTATAAGGTTTATCTCGTCGACAAGGCGCCTACAATCGGGGGCAAAATGGCCCAGCTTGACAAGACCTTCCCCACCAACGATTGCTCAATGTGTATTGAGTCTCCCAAGTTCATTGAATGCGACAGGCACCCGAATATTGAAATTCTGACCTATACCGAAGTGGTCAGTGTTGAAGGAGAAGCCGGAGATTTCACGGTGACACTGAATAAAAAACCCAGGTACATCATTGAGGATAAATGCACAGGCTGTACAGTTTGTGCGGAGTACTGCCCGATTAAAATTCCGGATCCGTTTAACCAGGAACTATCCACCAATAAAGCAGTCCACATATTCTTTTCTCAGGCCGTTCCCCTTGTGCCCTATATTGATGAGGCCTGCTCTTTCCTGAAAGATGGGAAATGCTCGATTTGTGTGGGTGTATGTAAAAACAACGCCATCGATCTGCACCAGAAACCTGAGAAGCGGGTGGTAAAGGTTGGAGCCATTGTGCTGGCCCCGGGCTATGATGTTTTTCATCCTGAGGTGCGGGGCGATTATGGTTACGGAAAATATCAGAACGTTGTTACCAGCCTTGATTTTGAGCGTCTGCTTTGTGCCACTGGGCCTCATACGGGCGAGATCCTGCGCCCCTCTGACCATAAGCATCCGAAAAAAATTGCCTGGATCCACTGTGTCGGTTCCCGGCAGGCAATTGAAGGGGGAAACAGTTATTGCTCTTCAGTTTGCTGCACCTATATCCAGAAACAGGTGATATTGGCCAAAGACCATGATGCAGACATGCAGGCGATGATCTTTCATAACGATATCAGGGCTTACGGCAAGGAGTTCGAACGATTTTACCAGAGAGCTGAAAATCTTCCCGGGGTTAAGTTCATCAGAAGCTATGTGACGGTTGGAAAAGAGATCCCCGGTTCAAAAAATGTGACGATAAAGTATTCTACAACTGATGACGGGGTAAAGGAGGAAGAATTCGATCTTGTTGTCCTGGGGGTCGGACTGATTCCGCCCGCCAATGTAGAAGGGGTGGCCGGCATCTTTGGCATTGAGCTCAATTCGCATCAGTTTTGCAGCATCGAACCTACCTCACCAATCAACACCTCCAGGCCCGGGATCTTCATCAGTGGCGCATTCCAGGGGCCCCTGGATATTCCCGAATCGGTGGTGGGAGCCAGCGGTGCCAATGCCCTTGTGGGTGAACTTTTAAGTTCCAGGAGAGGCAAACTGTCGAAAGAGCGCATATACCCGGTAGAAAGAGATGTATCTGAAGAGGAGCTGAGGGTGGGTGTCTTTGCCTGCCATTGCGGAGCCAATATCGGACGGGTCGTCGATATCCCCGGCCTGGTTGATTATTCAAAGACACTGGACCATGTGGCCCACGCAGAAGAGGGTCTCTTTATCTGCTCTACCGATGCAGCCCAGCAGATTTCAAATACCATCCGGGAGAAAAAACTCAATCGTGTTATTGTTGCCGCCTGTACACCAAAAACCCATGAGCCTCTCTTCCGCGATACACTGAGAGAAGCAGGCCTCAATCAATATTTTTTCGATTTCGCGAACATCAGAGAGCATTGTTCCTGGGTGCATTCCAAGCAAAAGGAGGAGGCTTCACAGAAAGCAAAGGACCTGGTGCGAATGTCGGTTGCCAGGGCGGCTCACCTGGAGCCCCTGCAGGAATTTGATCTGCCTGTTAACAAGACCGCACTTGTAGTTGGCGGTGGAGTGGCCGGAATGACCAGTGCCCTGAGCATTGCCAGCCAGGGATTTGAGGTGCACCTCCTGGAAAAAGAGGCAACCCTGGGGGGTATGGCGAGGAGAATCCCCACCACCCTGGAGGGCCTTGATGTGCGGGAATACCTGGATGATCTGGTAGCCAAAATTTATAAGCATCCTTTGGTTCATGTTTCACACAGCGCCACGATAAAGGAGGTTGCAGGATATGTTGGCAATTTTGTCACGACGGTCGTAACGGAAGGAAGGACCAAAATCATCAGGCACGGAGCGGCCATCCTTGCAACCGGTGCGGTGGAGTACAAGCCCACCGAATACCTTTATGGAACAACAGAAAGGGTCATGACCTCGGTGGAGATGGGAGAGCAATTATCGGCTGACAATGAAAAGCTGAGAGATGCCAAAAGCCTGGTAATGATACAATGTGTCGGTTGCAGGCAGGAAGACCGGAATTACTGCAGCCGGGTATGCTGTACCCATTCGATAAAGAATGCATTAAAACTGAAAGATGTAAATCCGGAGATCGATATATATATTCTCTTCAGGGATATCAGGACATACGGCTACAGCGAGGACTATTACCGCGAAGCTTCCGGCAGGGATGTGAAATTTATCAGGTATGAACCGGAGAACAAACCCAGGGTGGAAGCCATTAACGAGGGAGGCGCCGAATTGTTGAGGGTTTGTGTTTATGATCCCGTACTGGGGAAAGAGCTGGTTATTGATGCCGACATCCTGTCGCTTGCCGCTGCGGTAGTTGCTTCAGAGGGAACCTATGAGGCATCGCGGTTATTCAAAGTTCCCCTGAATCAGGATGGTTTCTTCCAGGAGGCCCACGTAAAATTAAGACCGGTTGATTTTGCCGCTGAAGGCGTTTACCTCTGCGGAACCGCACACTATCCCAAGCATATATCAGAGGTGATCAGCCAGGCATTTGGTGCCGCAGGAAGAGCAGTTACCCTGCTGTCGCAGGAAACAGTGACGGCTTCGGGCTCAGTGTGCGATGTGAATGTGGACAGCTGTGTTTCATGCGGGGCATGTATTTCGGTTTGTTCATACGGCGCCATTAAATTCGATGATAACAACAAAGCTGTAGTGAATTCCGTCCTTTGCAAGGGAGATGGCCTGTGCAATGTTGTTTGCCCGACCTCTGCGATTTCACTGAAGCACTATACCGATGAAGAGTTGTTGTGCCAGATCGATGCGGCAACATGATACAGGCAATAGGCAGTAGGCAATAGGGGTTTAGTAATTGGAACAAAAAATAATGAGTACTGACCATAATTTTCAACCAAAGATAATAGGCATCATCTGCAACTGGTGTTGTTACGGTGGGGCCGACCTGTGCGGCGTTTCACGCTTCCAATACCCGCCTCACATCAGGCTGATCAGGGTGATGTGTTCGGCCCGGGTGGATATGTTTCATGTCTTGCGGGCATTATCTAACCGGCAGGATGGGGTATTCATCGGTGGCTGCCATCTGTGCGATTGTCATTATGTGACCAATGGAAATTTTACTGCCTACAGCATGGTACAGGTCTTCCGGAAAATATTGAAATACATTGGAATTTATCCGGAACGCTTGAGAATTGAATGGGTTTCGGCCGGTGAAGGGATCCGTTTTGCCAATTTCATGAATGAATACAGTGCTGAACTTACAAAACTGGGGCCGATCGGAAAAGCTGAGGGAATTGACGACCAAACCCTTGCATTTAAACTTGAAGCCGTAAAAAAGATCATTCCCTACATAAAACTTGTTTTGACCCGGAAACTCAGTGTGTCAGACAGAACCGAAGAAGCATATCATAATTTTTTCAACAGCGGAGAATTTGACAGATTGTTTGATGAATTAATTGCAGATAAGCTGGCAATAAGTCTTATAACAACCCTTCTTGGAGAGAAAGCTCGCTCCACTGCTGAGATTGCAGACTCTTTGGGCCTGAACCCCTCAGAAATAGCCAGGCATATCAGTGGTTCAGCAAAACAGGGATTGGTCAAATACGATGCAACCAGTAAATGTTATGCGCTGGCCCGTTAGAATTTAATTTTGGATTATGGATTACGAAAGAGTTGATCAGATAATAGACAACCATCAGGGTGAACCCAGCTCGCTTATACAGGTGCTGCTTGAGATTCAGAGCGAAAATCACTGGCTTCCCAAGGGAACATTGGAACGGGTCAGCGAAAAGCTACAGGTTCCTTTCAGCCGGACAATGCATATTGCCAGCTTTTATAAGGCTTTCAGCCTGGTTCCCAAAGGACGTCATGAAGTTAACGTTTGCATGGGCACAGCCTGTCATGTTCGCGGCGCAAAAAGGGTTCTTGAGTCGGTGGAAGAGGTAACCGGAATCAGGCCTGGTGAAACGGACCTTGACATGAAGTTCAGTCTGGAAACGGTTAACTGTCTTGGATGCTGTGCACTGGGACCCGTGATGGAGATCAACGGCAAAACTCACGGCAAACTATCGGTAAGTGAAACAGCGGGCGTTTTGGAGGGTTATAAATAGGGGGTATCATCATGCGATTAAATACAACTGAAGAATTAGAGAAATACCGGCAGGAGATACAATCCGGAAGAGACCCGCAGAAACCACACATAACTCTTTGCTGTGGATCGGCCTGCAATGCATCGGGAAGTGAAGAGGTTGGCGTCAGGATAGAGGAGGAGATCAAAAAACAGGGCCTGGTTGATGAAATTGGGATCCGAAAGACTGGTTGTCACGGTTTTTGTGAACGGGGTCCCATTGTTGTTAATCACCCCGGCGAAACCACCTATTTACAGCTAAAACCAGGGGATGTTCCGGAAATTGTCGCCAATGCTGTAAAAAGGGACGGAGTGATAGACCGGCTGCTGTATACGGATCCCATAACCGGTGAGAAGATTGTCTGTGAATCTGAAATTCCATTTTACAAGCATCAGAAAAGACTTGTTTTCGGTTCCAACGGCAGCATCGATCCCAAGAGTATCGGGGATTACCTGGCCATCGGGGGTTATTCAGCATTGACCAGAATTTTCTCCGGGATGACTCCTGAAGGCGTTCTGGATGAGGTGAAAAAATCCGGACTCAGAGGAAGGGGTGGTGGCGGTTTTCCGGCAGGGAGTAAATGGGAAGGTTCCCGGAATGCCCCTGAAAAAGTAAAATATGTCATTGTAAACGCCGACGAAGGCGACCCGGGAGCGTATATGGACAGGGCTCTTCTGGAAGGAAATCCCCATTCCGTGCTGGAAGGATTGATCATCGGGGCCTGGGCCATCGGGGCCTGTGAAGGCTATATCTATGTAAGGCAGGAATATCCGCTGGCGGTGGAAAATATAAACCTTGCCATCAGGCAGGCACGTGAGCTTGGCTTGCTTGGAATAAACATTCTTGGCTCAGGCTTTGATTTCGACGTAAAGGTGCACCAGGGGGCCGGTGCTTTCGTGTGCGGCGAATCAACAGCCCTTATGACAGCCCTGGAAGGCAGAGTTGGCGAGCCCAGGCCAAAGTATGTCCGCTCCAACATCAGGGGCCTCTGGGATAAGCCCAGCGTTCTGAATAATGTTGAAACCTGGGCGAATATTCCGCTTATCATCAATAAAGGTGCAGATTGGTTTACGCAGATCGGTACAGAGGGAAGCAAGGGAACCAAAATATTCTCCCTGGTGGGAAAAATTACCAATACCGGTCTTGTTGAGGTCCCGATGGGGATGCCCTTGCGTGATATTATTTATAAGATCGGTGGCGGGATCCCCGGCGGGAAAAAGTTCAAGGCCGTTCAGACCGGAGGCCCTTCAGGCGGGTGTATTCCCGAGGAACTTCTGGACCTGGAGGTAGGTTTTGATGAACTCACCAGTGCCGGTTCCATGATGGGGTCGGGAGGCATGATCATCATGGACGAGGACACCTGCATGGTGGATGTGGCGAGGTATTTCATAAATTTTCTGACGGATGAATCCTGTGGAAAATGCGTCCCCTGCCGTGAAGGACTGAGGCAGATGAATAAAATTCTCACAAATATTACCGAAGGGAAGGGAAAGGCGGGCGACATCGAACTTCTGGAGGTGCTTTCCGAGACAGCCATGGAAGCCTCCCTGTGTGCCCTGGGAAAGAGCGCCCCGAACCCGTTCCTGAGCACATTGCGGTATTTCAGGGATGAATATGAGGCGCATATCAGTAAGAAAAAATGCCCGGCATTGTATTGCAAGGAGTTAATCTCATACTATATAGATCCCGAAAAATGCAGGGCCTGCCTGATCTGCGCCAAGAACTGCCCGGCCGATGCGATCGATGGAGGCAAGAAGAAAATTCATGTTATTGACCAGGAAAAATGCACCAACTGCGGAACCTGTTTTGAAGTTTGTCCCGCCCGCTTTGGTGCAGTGAGGAAGATTTCCGGCGAGCCGCTGCCCGCCCCTGTTTCCGAAGAACACAGAATGATTGTCAGTAAGAGCGCTAATGATGAATGATATCCGGTTAACGATAGATGGCAAGCAGGTAAGTGCAAGCACTGAGGCAACTCTCCTTGAAGCAGCACAAAGTGCAGGGATATCGATCCCCACGCTGTGTCACCATGAAAAACTTATCCCTTTTGGCGGATGCCGGCTTTGTATCGTTGAAGCAGGGTCCGGGGATTCAACAAAACTTGTTGTCTCCTGTGTCTACCCCGTTGAGGAAAATTTAATAGTCAGAACCAGGTCTGAAAAGATAGACAGAATTCGCAAAACTATCCTGGAGCTTCAGTTGGCCCATGCTCCCAATTCAGAGATTTTAAAGGATCTTGCCCATCAATATGGAGCCGATAAGGACCGCTTTGAACAGGAAGTTTCTTTTTGCATTCACTGCGGATTATGCGTGAGATACTGTGACGAGGTGAAGAAACTGAATGCTGTAGGATTTGTAGACAGGGGGATAAGGAAGGAGATCTGTTTCATTCCTGAGATAGCCGCAAGGGAGTGCAAAAGCTGCATGGAATGTTTCCCGTTATGCCCGACATCCTACCTGCAGGCAGCCTTTGTTTTAACCGAAGCACTTGCATTCCCGGGAGACTCTTCAGAAATTCTCCCGATCAAATAAAAGATGATCCTATTTTAAGCAACCCCCCGGATGAGTGTTAAATCAAACATCCTGATCATCGGATCAACCGGCAGAAATACCGGAAAGACAGAGTTCGCCTGCCGGGTCATTCAAAACCATTCAACCCGTCAGGAAATAGTCGGGGTAAAAGTAATTCCGGTTGATGAAAATGAAAGGGATTGTCATCGGGGATTAGAGGGCTGTGGATTGTGTAACTCTTTAACCGGTGATTATAAAATAATTGAAGAGATTGAGGTCGATTCATTAAAAGACACCTCGAGAATGTTGAAGGCCGGTGCCAAAAAGGCATACCTGCTTCTGGTGAGCAAATGTTCCTTAAAAGCGGGAATCCTGGCAGTTTTGGAAATTATTCCCGATAATGCATTGATCATTATAGAATCCAACACGATCAGGAAGGTTATAGAACCCGGACTCTTTCTGGTCATCAAAGAACAAAAAAACAATTCCGTGAAACCCAGCTGTGCAGAGGTGATTAAACTGTCGGATAAAATTATTCAGTTCGATAACATGAACTGGGATTTCCTTCCCGACAAAGTGGAAATTCTTGACAGAAACTGGATTATAAAGGAGTAGCTTTTATTCCCCTCTTACCCTCATTCCCTCTCACCCTCTTTCCCTCTTACCCTCTTACCCTTTAAGCGCCTCTGCACCGGAAACGATCTCGAGGATCTCATTGGTGATGGCAGCCTGGCGGGCCTTGTTGTAGGAGATGTTGAGCGCCTTGAGCAGGTCTTTGGCGTTGTCGGTGGCCTTCTGCATGGCGGTCATGCGGGCTCCCTGTTCGCTCGCAAAGGAGTCGAGCAGTGCTTTGAAGATCTGGATGCGCAGGGTTTTGGGGATCAGTTCGCGGACAATTGTCTCCTTGTCGGGCTCGAAGATGTAATCGGCTTCGGCCTTCACGGCAGGCGTGCCGGCAACCTGCGGCTGCGGGGCGATCGGGAGGAACTGCTCCACCACCAGCCGCTGTGTGGCTGCATTCTTGAACTGGTTGTAAACGATGTCGATCCGGTCGTATTTTTTGTCGGCAAATGCCTTCATCAGGGCCTCGGCCAGCGGAGCAACATTGTCGAAAGTTAGCTTATCGAAGAGCTCATCGCGCGACTCCACCACGTTGAATTTGCGTTTCCGGAAGAATTCCGACCCCTTCCTGCCAATGGTGATGAAACTCACATTGTTCTGTTCGAGCTGGAGGGCGTAATCGGTGGTGAGGAGGTTGTTCGCAGCTTTGATGACGTTGGAGTTGAAACCTCCGCAGAGTCCGCGGTTGGAGGTGACCACGAGGATAAGGATCTTCTCGGGTTTGCGCTCCTGTGAATATACGCTTTCGTCGGAATCGCCTATTGATGCACTGAGGTTTTGCAGGATCTCCCGCAGCTTGGCAGCATAAGGCCGGAGTTTGACAATGGCTGTCTGGGCCCGCCGCAGCTTCGAAGCCGCCACCATCTCCATGGCCTTGGTGATCTGCTGGGTCGACTTAACCGAGGCAATCCGAATCCTTACTTCCTTGAGTCCGGCCATCTTTACTCTTTATTTCTTTTCTTCAAACTTTTTCGAAATATCCTTTGCCACCTGCTCCATGGTCTTGATGTCCTCGTCGAGCAGTTGTCCGGCGCGGAGATTGTCAAGCACATTACGGTGATGGGTCTCCATATGGTGCAGGTATTCAACCTCAAAGTT
>CAYHCQ010000003.1:0-42644 GCA_964355115.1 uncultured Prolixibacteraceae bacterium
CATCAACATATTTCGACCTGTTCTCCATCTGTCTGTCCATTTCCGCCTCCTGTTTCTTGGCAGTGCAAGGCATGACAGAGACAACAAAGACATTTTCAGCTTTCTGCCCGGCAGAACTTGTGATATAATTTTTAATAATCCTGCCCATGATCTGCTGCGGCGACCGGGTGGAGGAAAGGTTCCCCAGAAGGTCGGGGCGCTGGTCTTCAATGTACCTTACCCAGGATGGACAGCTGCTGGTAAACAGCGGAAGTCTCTCTTTTTCATTAAGCCGTTCAACAAATTCGGCAGCCTCTTCCATGATGGCTATGTCGCTGGCCATCGACACGTCGAAAACCAGGCGGAAACCCATTGACTTGAAAGCAGAACGCAGAAGGTTAAGAATGTCTTTGCTCGCCTTGAGGTTGAACTCCTCTGCAATGGCAGCGGGAACCGTTGGTGAAAACTGGATAACCGGGTAACATTCAGGGTTGTTTAATGCATCAATAACCGCATGAAGGCTTGATTTTTCTGTCAGCGCCGCGGTTGGGCACGACATGATGCACTGCCCGCATTTCACACAGCTTGTGAAATTAAGACCTTTGTTGTACGTCGTACCGATCCGGCTTTCACTTCCCCTGCCAATCACATCGATGGCAGAAATACCGATCACCTCATCGCACACTCTGATGCAGTGTCCGCAAAGAATACATTTTGCGGGATCGCGTTCAATGCTGGAACAAGCCCTGTCAATCTGGATATTCTGACGTTTGGTCTGGTATTTTCGTTCACGGATATTAAATTCCGCTGCCAGGTCCTGCAACTCACAATTACCATTCCGGTCGCAATAGAGACAGTCGTCGGGATGGCTTGCCAGAAGCAATTCAACAAGCGTCCTCCTGGCTTTCAGAACCCGTGGCGAGTGTGTTTTTATTTTCATCCACTCCTCCACCGGGTGCGAACACGCAGGAACAAGGCCTTCCATGCCGTCGACCTCAACAACACACATGCGACAGCCGCCGGTTGGTGAGAAGCCGGGCATATAACAGAGCGTTGGTACCTTAACGCCCACCCGGCCAAGAACCTCCATGATGGTTTCTCCCCGTTTGGCGACAACCTGCTGGTCGTTAATTTCAATATTAAATAGCATCTCAGGTGTTATTTAAAGTAAATAGCGCTGAATTTACAACTCTCAAAACATAGTCCGCATCCTGTACACTTCGATTCAACAATAAAATGCGGCATCTTCGGTGAACCGATGATGGCGTTTTCCGGACATTTTTTCTGACAGATGTTACATCCGGTGCAAAGGTCAACTTCAATAAAAAAGGTTCTCAGGTCGTGGCAAACGCCTGCTTTGCATTTACGGTCGAAGATATGCTCCTCATACTCGTCGCGAAACCATTTGAGCGAGCTGAGTATGGGATTAGGGGCATTCTGCCCGAGTCCGCACAATGAGGTATCACGAATGACCTCGGCCAGGCTTTCAAGCTGAACAACTCCTTTGAACCGCTCCAGGGTCTCATGCGACGATTCTTCCTTAGGCCTTCGGGTGATCCCTTCCAGTATCTCAAGCATCCTCTTTGTGCCTTCCCGGCAGGGGATGCATTTACCACAACTCTCTTTCTGCAGAAAATTAAGAAAATACCTCGAAAGGCTTACCATGCACGACTCTTCATCCAGTACAATAAATCCGCCCAGACCTACCTGGGCACCAATCTCCCTGAGGGATTCAAAACCGATCTCTGTTTCCATATCAGCAGGTGCAATAAACACACCCGACGGACCGCCTATGTGAACTGCTTTCAGTTTCTTGTCATTTTTAATACCTCCTGCAATCTCATTAACGATATCATTGATTTTAATCCCCATGGGGATCTCGATAAACCCGGTTCTTAATGATTTTCCCGCAATACTGAAAACTTTGGTGCCTTTGCTCTCCTTCGTTCCTATTGATCTGAACCACTGGGGACCATTTTCCATGATCGACGGCACATTGGCAAGAGTCTCCACATTGTTGACTATTGTCGGATAACCAAACAGCCCCTTTTCAGCAGGATAGGGTGGCTTTGCCTGGGGAATGCCTCTGCGCCCTTCGATACTGGAGATGAGGGCGGTCTCCTCTCCGCAAACGAAAGCTCCGGCTCCCTTTCGTAACAGGATGCTCAGGTTGAATCCGCTTCCAAAGATATTCTCTCCGATAAATCCGTACTCCCTGGCCTGTTGCAACGCATGTTCCAGCAGGGTAAGGGATTGTTCATAGTCGGAACGTACATATATGTATGCCTTGGTTGCACCGATTGCATAAGCAGCAATGGCAACCCCTTCAAGAACCCGGTGTGGATCACCTTCAATAATGGCACGGTCCATAAAAGCGCCCGGATCGCTTTCATCGGCATTGCAAATAAGGTATTTCTGGTCACTGCCGGCATTAAATGCAACGCGCCATTTTTTGCCCGTAAGATAACCGCCACCACCACGGCCCCGGAGTTCGCTCTGTTCAATAATCTCACAAACCTTGTCGGCGGTATAATTCAGTACGGTTTTATACAGGGGCTTATACCCGCCCCGCGAAAGGTAATCGTCGATGGAGTAAGGGGAGATGATGCCGGCGTGGCGTAGCAGCACACGATGCTGATGCGCGAAAAACGGGAGCAGATCCATGTAGGTCACATTGGGCCAGTCTTCCTGCCCTGCCTGTTTATACTGTCCAACCACCGTCTCTTCAACCAGGGTATGGTGAAAGGCTGAGTTCAACAGGTCATCGACCTTGTCTTCCGTTGCCTTCCTGAAGGATACTCTCGTTTTTCCCGGTAATTGCACATCCAGCAGTGGCTCTGCTGAACATAAGCCCGTGCAGCCCACACGTATCAGATCGACGTCAAGCCCGTTTTCGCTTATGTATCTCTCAGCCGCATCATAAGTCTTTGCAGCGCCTGCTATCAGCCCGCAGGTTCCCATCCCGACAAAGATTGCAGGGCGGGTGATCTTTTCCCTCCGGAGCAGTGAAAGTCTTTCTGACGTAGCCTGGTCGAAAATACCGGAATAGTTTTTTAGTACCTTCTCTGTCAGGAAGTCTTTTGCCGGTGAAGTGATTGGTAACGCCATACTATTCGGTTTTTTCTTTAACAGTGCGGATTATTTTCAGTAAATCTTCCGGAGTTACACGCGGATAATAGGTGTCGTTAACTTTTAATACAGGGGCCTGTTCGCAGGCACCCAGACAGTTCACTACCTCAAGACTGAACCTGCGGTCGCGGGAAGTTGTACCTGCCTTTATTTTCAGATGCTTCTCAATTTCGTTCAGAAATGTTGATGCACCAAAAAGATGGCAGGTGGTTCCATGGCATATGCGAAAATGATACTGCCCCACAGAGCGAAACCGGAATTGGTCATAAAAAGCCGCAACCCCGTAAATCTTGTTGATAGGGATGTTCAGGTATTTCCCGATCTTCTCCAGGGCCTCTTCAGTAAGATATCCCTGCTGCTTTTGTACCTCCTGCAGAATCGGGATTAACCCGTCTTTTTTTTGGGGAGGGAACAATGGCAGGATTTTTTCGACAATCTCTTCCATATGTAGCTGTAAGACTATAAACTAATTACAAAAATATGACAAAAATTCTAAATATGACAGAATTATCTGTGAAATATTTATCAATGTGAATAAATAAACAGGAAACCATATTTGAAATTTATCGTAAAATCTTCTGAAAGTCTGCCCGTTTCACCGGATATATTCCTATTTTTGACAGTATGAAGAGTCCTCTTTTTGAGATACACCAGGAAACCTGCATCAAATGTTACTCATGTGTGAGGATTTGCCCTGTAAAAGCAATCAGGGTGGATGTAAATACCGAATTTCCTTCGATTATCAATGAACGGTGCATCGGTTGCGGAAGCTGTTTCAGTGCATGCTCGCCGGGAGCCATCTCATACCGGAGTTCAATTGAGGAGGCCAGAGCGATCCTTGCATCCGGGGAAAAAGTGGCAGCCATTTGCGATCCTACAATTTCAGGGGAGTTTCACGACATCACCGACTACCGGAAATTTGTTGAGATGATCAAGCATCTGGGTTTTGCTTATGTCAGCGAAGTCTCGTTCGGAGTTGACCTGGTTGCAGCTAAATACAAGGAGCTATTCGAAAATTTCAAGGGCAAATATCACATAACGGCAAATTGCCCGTCGGTGGTGGCATTCATCGAGAAATATTACCCCGACCTCATAAGAAACCTGGCGCCAATCGTATCGCCCATGGTGGCAGCTGCCAAGGTGGTCAGGCAAAAGTACGGACAGGAACTTAAGGTCATTTATATCGGCCCGCTCATATCGACAAAGGAAGAGGCATTGCGATACGATGGCGATGCAAGGATTGACTCAGTACTGACCTTTGTTGAACTGCGAACCCTTTTTGCTGAATTCAATATTAGGGAAAGTCAGGTTGAATTTTCGGAATTCGATGCGCCTCTTGGATATAAAGGATCGCTTTATCCAATCAGTAACGGTATTTTACAGGCTGCAGAGATAAATGAAGACCTGCTTACCGGAAACGTCATAACCACTGAGGGAAGAAACAACATGGTTGATGCGGTACGTGAATTCGATACACGTATTGACCTCATCAGGCGGCATTTTAACATCTTCTACGATGAAGGGTGCCTGATGGGTCCAGGCACTTCTCCGGGAGGCGAAAAATTTCTCAGGATGACACTTGTGACCGATTATGCAAACAAAAGGTTAAGCACATTCGACAAGGTGAAGTGGCTTGAGGAAGTTGCATCCTTCGCAAACCTCGACCTTTCCAGGAATTTTACGGCCGACGACCAGCGCTTGCCCATTCCGCCGGATGAGAAAATAGAGGAGGTGCTTAAAATGATCAACCGCGAAGGGCAGATGCACAACGAAATCGGGTGTGAGGCCTGCGGCTATACGAATTGCCGTGAATTCGCAATTGCCATTGCCCAGGGACTGGCGACCACTGAGATGTGTCATGTTTTCAGCGGCCGGAACCGCCAGGAGTATATCAGAACGCTGCGATCCACAAACGACAAACTGGCAAAAACAAAGACCGCCCTGAAAGAATCGGAGGAGCGTGCCACACAGGAGCAGGAATCGCAGAAAGAATCCGGTGATATCATCTCTGCGATGCTTCAGAAGCTGCTTTCGGGTGTGGTCATCGTGGATGAAAATTTGAAGATCATCAAGTCGAACCAGGCTTTTGTCAGGATACTAGGGGAGGAGGCCGCCCTGGTTGATGAAGTGATCCCGGGTTTGATCGGGGCCGACCTGAAAACCCTTCTGCCTGTCCATTTTTACAAGATGTTCTCCTATGTGCTCTCAACCAATGAAACTATCGAGAACAAGGATGTCATTTTCGGTGATACAAAACTCGGAGTCTCCCTGTTCCCGATCCGCAGTAACAAATATGTGGGAGGTATACTCCGCGATATGTACGTGCCTGAAGTGCGCAAGGAGCAGATTATAAACCGACTTTCGGAAGTTATTGACGAGAATTTCGATATGGTGCAGAAAATCGCATACCTTCTCGGGGAGGGAGCGGCAAAGACTGAACAGATGCTTAACTCCATCATTGAATCACACCGTGATCAGCCCAAGAAATAAAGTTTTCCGCCGTGGATGAAAAATTCTATATTGAGGTAAACTGTCAGCAGAAATGCCATGGCGATGCAAGGATATGCGGGGATGTTTTCATCTCGCGGCGCATCATGGAGGAGGGGCGTATCATCGTTGTTCTCTCCGACGGACTGGGACATGGAATCAAGGCAAACATGCTCGGTACGCTTACTGCCACCATGGCGGTTAATTTCACCCAGGAGCATAAGGAGGTGCGGAAAATCGCTGAGATCATCATGAATACCCTCCCCCTCGACAGTGTTAAGCAGCTTAACTATTCCACTTTTACTGTGGTTGAGATTGATGTTGACGGGGAGGTGCGGATTCTGGAATATGACAACCCGAAAACGATCATTTTACGAGGTTCACATATATTTGAACCTGCGTGGAATTGCGTACTGCTGGAAGGCCCGAAAAACAAGGGCAAGGATGTGCTCACAACCTCTTTCAGGCCCCAGAAAGAGGACCGTATTATTTTCTGCTCTGACGGCGTGGTGCAATCGGGGCTGGGAAGTGACAAATTTCCTTTGGGATTCGGGTCAGAAAATCTTGAAATCCTTGTGACGGAAGCGGTTCGCGAAGAGCATGATATTTCCGCCGTGAAACTTGCCGGGAAGGTGATCGATAAGGCCAACTTTAACGATAATTACCATCCGAAGGACGATATATCCTGTGCTGTCGTATATTTTCGTGAACCCAGAAAACTGATGATCTGTTCTGGCCCTCCGCAGAACCCTGAGAATGACGCCATGTTTTGTGGCATTCTGAAACAGTTTCAGGGCAAGAAAATAATCTGTGGTGCTACAACTGGCGATATGGTAGCCAGGGAATGGGGAGGAAAGATCATCGATTCACAGGTTAAACTGGATCCGGAACTTCCTCCGGTATCGAACATGGAAGGCGTCGACCTGATCACGGAAGGTATTCTGACGCTAAGTAAGGTTAGTGAGTTGCTTAAAAAGTACAACAATAACTTTAAACTGGGGAAAGGACCTGCCGATGAAATCGTGAGCTGCCTCCTCGACTGCGACGAAATTCACTTTCATGTGGGAACAGGCATCAATGTTGCCCATCAGGATCCCACACTTCCTGTGGAGCTGGAATTGAGAAGAACGGTGGTGCACCGGATCAAACGAACCCTGGAGGAGAAATTTCTTAAAGAGGTCACGATGCGGTTTTATTAGTATTCTGCAACAATATCCTGAACGCCGTCGGTAGAAACGCGGCCGTATACTTTTTCCCCAACCATCACCACCGGAGCAAGTCCACATGCCCCCACACAACGGAGGCAACTCAATGAGAACTTTCCGTCGGGGGTGGTCTCCCCAACCTGTATCTTCAGCTGACGTTTGAATTCTTCCAGCACTTTCTCAGCTCCTCTTACGTAGCAGGCAGTTCCCAGACAGATTGAGATCGGGTACCTTCCTTTCGGAATCATCGTAAAGAAAGAATAGAAAGTGACCACACCATAAACATGTGCCACCGACAAATTCAGCTCTTTCGCAATCACCTCCTGTACTTCGGCCGGGAGATATCCGAAAATACTTTGTGCTTTGTGCAAAACATTGATTAGTTCACCCTTCTCATTGTTGAAGGACTTACAAACATCTTTCAATTCCTGCAATTTTCTGTCTGATAACTTGATCTTTGCCATTTCACTAAGTTTTTTCGAAATTTAGGTATTTCGCCATTTTACCATTTGGCCATTTTACCATTTCACCATTTTACCATTTCGCTATTTCGCTATTCTTCAATAAAATCCCCAGCACTTTTATCAAAATAGTGGGTATGCAGAAGTTGATGTGATTTCTCACCCAGTGGTTTGCCGAGAAATTCGCGATAAAGTTCCTGGATAAATGGGTTTTTGTGCGATTTCCGGATAGGTTTGCCTGCGTCTTCGCGATAGATAGCCGCGGCACGTTGTTTGATGATTTCCGAATTCCCATGATGGAATGGTTGTCCGCCGCCTCCGATACAACCTCCCGGGCATGCCATAATCTCGATTGCGTGGAACTGGCTTTTTCCTGCCTGGATATCCTCAAGCAGCTTTCTGGCATTGCCCAGGCCATGAGCAATCCCGATATTGATAGGCAGTCCGTCGAAATCGAGCGTGGCATGGCGGATATTTTCCAGTCCCCGTAATTCTTCGAATTCGACCTTTTCAAGTTTCTTGCCGGTGTAGAGTTCATAGGCAGTACGGCAGGCCGCCTCAATAACACCTCCGGTGTTGCCAAAAATGACGCCGGCACCGCTGGATGTCCCAAGCGGGTTGTCAAAATCCTCCTCAGGCAGACTGTTGAAATCTATGTTGGCAGTCTTGATAAGGTGGGCAAGTTCGCGGGTCGAAAGCGAATAGTTCACATCCGGATCGCCGTTTACCTTGAATTCATCGCGCTGGCATTCGTATTTCTTTGCCAGACAGGGCATAATCGAAACAACGATCATGTTTTTACGGTCTATCCCCAGTTTTTTACCAAAATACTCCTTGGCAATAGGGCCGAACATCTGCTGCGGCGACTTGGCTGTTGAAGGGATGTCAAGCATCTCCGGAAAATTGTGCTCAAAGAAGTTGACCCATCCCGGACAGCAGGATGTCAGCATCGGTAATTTCACCTTCTTATCACCCTTGAGGTAACGGGTAAGACGGTCGAGTAATTCGCTTCCTTCTTCCATAATAGTCAGGTCGGCAGCAAAATCGGTGTCGAACACGTAGTCAAAACCTAGTCGTCTGAGTGCTGCGACCATCTTACCCGTTACAAGGGTGCCTGGCTCAAGGCCAAATTCTTCGCCAAGGGCGGCTCTCACTGCAGGTGCTGTTTGAACAACAACTGTTTTAGCGGGATCGGCAAGTGAATTGATCACATTGCGTGAGTGGTCAACTTCGGTAAGGGCACCGGTGGGACAAACAGATACACATTGTCCGCAGTAAGTACAGGGAGATTTCTCAAGATTCATTTCGAATGCCGGGGCCACCACTGCCATAAAACCTCTGTTGACGGCAGAAAGAGCACCTACCGTTTGAACGTCATTGCACATCATTTCGCATCTGCGGCACATGATGCACTTGTCAACATCACGAATGATGGCAGGCGAAGTATCTTTCCGATACTTCGACTGCGCACCTTCGTAAGGGATTTCACGAACGCCGAGTTGCTGTGCCATGCTCTGGAGCTCACAGTGTCCATTTTTGGCACAGGTTAGACATTCAGCAGGATGATCGGAGAGAATTAACTCCAGAACGGTTCTGCGCGCGTTCAATACCCTGATATTGTGTGTAAAAACCTCCATACCCTCGGCCACCATGGTATTACAGGCAGGGGCGAGGTTCCGTCTTCCTTTGACTTCAACCACACAAATGCGGCATCCACCCGGACGGTTTTCAATGTTCATGTCCTTCAGTTCGAAGTAGCAAAGGGTAGGTATATCGATGCCAACAGTTTTGGCTGCCTTGAGAAGCGTAGTATTGTCAGGAACCTCTACGGTCTTTCCGTCAATGATAAGCTTTACCATATTCATATTGTTCCTTCCTCCTTAATTGATAATGATTGCATTGAATTTGCATTTTTCCATGCAGGCACCGCATTTTATGCACTTTACCTGGTCGATGAGGTGTACCTGTTTCCGTTCACCGGATATTGCATCTACCGGACAATTGCGTGCACAGAGTGTGCATCCGATGCACTTATCGGGAATTACCAGGTATTGCATCAGCGATTTACATACTTTCGAACGGCATTTTTTGTCGGTGACATGCTCATGGTACTCTTCGAGAAAATTGTCAATCGTTGACAATACAGGATTTGGTGATGACTGTCCCAGGCCGCACAGCGATGTGTCTTTTATCACGGTGCCTAGGTTCCGCAGCTTATCGATATCATCCATTGTGCCGTTTCCCTTGGTGATCTTCTCTAGAAGTTCAGAAAGGCGCTTATTTCCGATTCGGCAGGGAGAGCATTTTCCGCACGACTCTTCAACTGTAAAATCCAGGTAAAATTTAGCTATGGCTACCATGCAGTCGTCCTCGTCCATCACGATGAGCCCACCCGACCCCATCATGGAACCGGCAGCGATAAGGTTGTCGTAATCGATGGGTGTGTCGAGATGCTTAACTGTTAGGCATCCGCCGGAAGGACCACCTGTTTGGGCGGCTTTAAAGGCTTTGCCATCCTGGATGCCACCGCCGATTTCATAGATCACCTCCCTCAGGGTTGTCCCCATGGGAACCTCCACCAATCCAACATTGTTGATTTTTCCGGCCAGGGCAAAAACCTTCGTCCCCTTTGATTTTTCGGTACCGATTGCCGAGAACCATTCCCACCCTTTATTAATTATTACGGGAACATTGGCAAAGGTCTCTACATTATTAACGTTGGTGGGCTTCTTCAGATATCCTTCAACTGAAGGAAAAGGGGGTTTAACGGTGGGTTCCCCGCGCAGGCCTTCCATCGAGTGGATCAGGGCAGTCTCTTCGCCGCAAACAAAAGCACCAGCCCCGTAACGTATGTCGATGTCGAAATTGAATCCGGTTCCAAGGATATTGTCTCCCAGCAAACCCATTTCCCGCGATTGTTTCATTGCGGTCTTTAACCTCTCAACAGCCAGCGGGTACTCTGCACGAATGTATATAAGTCCTTTGGATGCTCCGGTACAATACCCGTTAATGGTCATTGCCTCTAATACGGAGTGTGGATCCCCTTCGAGAATCGAACGGTCCATGAACGCCCCCGGATCTCCTTCATCGGCATTGCATACCACATACTTCTGGTCGGCTTCAACCTTTCGGGTAATCTCCCATTTCATTCCAGCCGGAAATCCACCCCCTCCGCGACCTCGCAGGCCCGACTTTTTCAGAATCTCAATAACAGCTTCCGGTGACAGCTCTGTCAATACTTTTGCAAGGGCCATGTAACCGTCGCGGGCAATGTAATCCTCAATCCGTTCCGGATCTATTACTCCACAGTTTCTTAACGCAATCCTAATCTGTCTAGCCATATCACAATTGGTCTTTATGCAATTTCATAATTCATCGCGATCACGCCATCGGTCAACTCACCTTTCCTGATGTACGACTCAATGATCTCGTCGGCCTTCTTTGTATTCACGAATCCAAACATCACCGGTTCCTTGCCCGGCATTGTAATCTCAATGGTTGGCTCTGCATAACAAAAGCCCATACAACCAACCTGGTTTACCTTGGCAGGAATGTTGCGCTTGCCTAGCTCCTCCCTGAGGTATTCAAAAACAGGCCGGGAGCCGGAAGCAATGCCGCAGGTAGCCATGGTTACTTTCACCTGGATGGTGCTTAAAGGACTGCCGGATTCTGACAAAGCTGCATTCTTTTTCTTTAACTGATCCCGGAGTTCCTGTAAAGATTGTGCTGATTCCAGTTTTGTCATAATTAATGTATTGATAATTAATATATTAGTATATTTTTGTGAAACAATCGGACGGTGTTTTCAAGTTTCCTGAATGCAAAATTATATCCTTTATCAATATTTTCCAAGCTTATTTGTTATTATTTTCACAATGTTAATAAAATCACAAAAGATATAAGGAAAACAATTCAGATATCTCTTATGGATCACACTGAATAACCGGAAAACAATAAAGAAATGATAAATGGGAAAGGTGGCTATCCGTATATTATCCGGAAACCATTGCCATGAATATTGACAATTTCGATCGAAGAATCTGCTTTGAGGCACTTGCGCAGGCGGGCAATAAAGACATCCATACTACGGCCATTGAAGTAATTATCACTTCCCCAGATGCTTTCCAGTGCATCCTTTCGGAGAAGGATACCATCTTTGGAAGAGCAAAGCATCTTGAGAAGTTTAGCCTCTTTGGGTGAGAGTTGCTGTATCTCCTTACCGTTGCTAAGGGTGCGGAGGTTGAAATTGAAAAGAAGGCTGCCCACCTGGTACTCATTCTGTTCGGCTGCAGCATCGCCTTTCTGGTTGTTACGCTTAAGAATGGCCCTCAGTTTGAAGAGGAGAACCTCCGAGTCAAATGGTTTCGTGATATAATCATCGGCCCCGGTTTGAACCCTTCGAGCATGTCTTCTTTCAGTGACTTGGCAGTCAGGAAAATGAACGGGACCTGCGCATTGCTTTTCTTTATCTCCCGGGCCAAGGCAAATCCATCCATTTCAGGCATCATTACATCCAGGATGCATATGTCGAAGGCTTCCGATTTGAAGGCGCCAAGCCCCTTCTTTCCATCGGTTTTCAATACGACATCGAAATCGTTCAATTCAAGATACGATTTCATAATAGATCCGAAATTCGGATCATCCTCAACAAGCAATATTTTTATCCGTACGTTCATTCTCTCCTCCGTTTCGAATCAAATGTAAACAACCTGTAGTCCGATCTCAAACCTGCTCCCTTTCCCGACTTCGCTATGTACGCTTATTTCACCATGATGTGCAAGTACAATGGCTTTGACATAACTCAATCCAAGACCGAATCCTTTGATATTGTGAATATTACCACTGGTTACACGGAAAAATTTATCAAATGCCTTCCGCTGTGCCTCCTGGCTCATTCCCATCCCGCGGTCGGCAACTCCAAAAAAGAATTTCCCCCCGCGGTTAAAACTGAATACAGTTATCTCCGGTTTGATGATTGAATATTTATTGGCATTATCAAGCAGGTTCATAAGGACATTACGAATGTGATCCTCGTCCGCATCTACCATGGTGTCGGATGCATCAAGCCGGGTGATAATAACACCTTCCCGCTGTTCGATCTGAAGTCTGTAATGCTCAACCGCCTTTTCAATCATATAATGCATGTCGACAAGCCTCGGACGAAGCTTGAAGTCACGGCTGTCGAGAAGCGCCATCTGCAGAACCTGTTCAACACGTGCGTTCATCCGGTTGTTCTCCTCCTTGATGATCCGTGTAAAGCTTTTTATTTTATCCGGCTCATCAATAACTTTCGGGTTGTTGATCGAATCTGCCGCAATAGAGATTGTCGCAATCGGAGTTTTAAACTCGTGGGTCATGTTGTTGATAAAATCTGTCTTGATATCTGAGATTTTTTTCTGCCTGATCATGACAACAATGCTGGTTCCCGATGTAAGGATGATAATGAGGGTAAACAGGATTGACCCGAGAAGAAGGATCGCAACCGATCTAAATAGTTCTGACCTCTGCCCGGGAAAATAGACAACCAAAAGATCAGGTTTTCCGAAAATATCGTTTGGGAAAAGTGAAACCTTGTGCTCTGCCTTACTGAATTTAGTCTGATAACCAGTTGATTGAATAGGAACCGGATTGGTGTCATTGGATGGGGTCAATACGGCAAATTCGAATGGCAGATCGATGCCCTTGTCAGAGAAGGATGACTGGAGTGTGGATTGAAGGTTCTTTTTATTAATACGTTGCTGAAGAGGAGCCGGCCTGGTCTCTATCTCCATGGCCATCTGTTTGATCACATCCTCAATTCCCTTTGCCTTTTTATCGAGTCGCCTGATACTGCTGTCCACGGCCTTTTTTTTATGACTGTTCCGGTCATGAATAACAACCGGTGAGGCGACTGGCTGTGTGCTGAAAATACGGTAACGGATTGTTGTATTGCTCATCCCATCGGGATCAACGGAGACAACTTGTTGCTCCTGCAACATACTTTTGTCGTCGTTAAGCAATTCCTGTCCAAATACAAGGCTGTTCTCCTCGATAATCGAATCAAGCTGACCAATCTGGTCCTTCCATTCAAAATTCAAGTTAAACTCCTCCTGGTACCCTTGCTCCATACCTATTATCAGCGAATCTGAAAACTCTTGCTGCGGAACAACATTAACACGGTAAGAGTAGTGCATCACGCCATTAGGGTGGGGTGGAGGAGGTGGCCTCCGCAAGGGAGGGGGACATGCGTCGCTGTTGGTCAGAACTGAGTCAAGACGCTTCTTCATGGTTTGCGAGGTATCTCTTGTGAAGGCCTGTACGATCGCCATGATGCTGTCACCTTCAAAATTTCTGCTGATGAAATGCATGTTTTCCCTTGTCTCCAGTTTATTTACTACAACCCCCAATGCATCGTTCACACTGCGGTTGAACTGGGCCTCTTTTACCTGAAATGCGTTCCTGATCCAGAAAAACTGTACTGTGACTATCCCGATGAGCGAAATACAGATCCCCGCGATCAGGATGTATAGCAGTCGTTTATTCATGGTACAAAAATATATAAAGAAAACGCGGTATAAAACAAGATTAACTTTTCATTAACCAACTTTAACGTTTCGTTAACAAAAACAGTAACTTACACAGGTTAGATTTGCATCACAAACCAATTAAACTACAACCATGAAAAGCAATTTCGTTTACAGACAGGTGATAACAACCCTGACCGTGGCTGCATTACTTGCCATATTTGTAACCCGTCCGGCCGCTGCACAGGAAAAAGCGAAGGCAGATGCAAAAAAAACGGTGAAGATTAAGATTATAAAGGAGGATAATGGAAAAACCACTGTCATCGATACTGTGTTTTCAACCGATGCTCCTTTGGATACAAAGGAGATGCAGGTCATGTTGCAAAAGGCAGAAAAAGAGATGAAGGATGCGAACAAGCAGATGAAGCAGATGCGTTATGAAATCGCCCTTTCATCGGATGATTCAGCATCAGCCGGCTCGGAGGGCAAAAGGATTATGAAAGTCTATACTTTTGGCGGCGATGAAGACTCATCTGAAGGTGAAGACGGGGAATTCAACTACTCCTTCAATGTTCCGTGTCATCCGGAGTGCTTGGAACCAACCCTTTCCGACTTGCTTGGCGACATCCCCATGGAACGGGTAAAAAGCTATTCCATCAAAGACAGGAAGAATGGCAAGCGCATTATCATAGATATAGACGATGCTCCGCTGATTGAAAACCATGAAAGGATGATCGTTATTCAAGGGAAGCCACATAAACGGTAAAAAAAAAGGCTGCCATCCGGGCAGCCTTTCGAGGGAAGTCAAAAATTAGTACCTCTTGCGGGGTGTGTAGTGAGTATGGAGTAGTTCATGGGATTTGTGTCCGAGTGGTTTTTCGAGGAAATCCTTGTAGAGTGCTGCGACTTCGGGATTCTCATGAGATTTACGGATTGACATTCCCATATCTTCGGCGTATATTGCCTCTTTGCGTTTTGCACGGATTTCGGGGTTGGTCGGAATGGGCTGACCCCCGCCGCCCAGACACCCGCCAGGACAAGCCATGATTTCGATGAAGTGATAGTTGGCTTTTCCGTCACGGACATTTTGCATAACGGTATTGGCATGTGCAAGACCATTGGCAACGACGCATTTAAGTTCAACACCCTCGAGGAAACTCCATTCGGGGGTTGTTTTTTCAATTAATACGGAAGCTTCACGAACTTCACCTTCTGTTCCGCGCACCGGGGTGATGTTGAGTCCGTCGAAAGGAACTTCGCGGCCGGTCACTATTTCATAGGCGGTACGCAGAGCGGCTTCCATAACCCCACCGGTTGAACCGAAAATTACGGCTGCTCCGGTGGATGAACCCATGAAGCTGTCGAATTTCTCCTCGGGCAGTGCTTCGAATTCAAGGCCTGCCTGTTTGATCATGATGCCAAGTTCGCGGGTGGTAAGCACAAAGTCAACATCTTTGTAGCCACTCGAACGCATCTCAGGGCGGTTTGCTTCAAACTTCTTTGCGGTGCAGGGCATGATGGAAACCGAAACGATATTTCTGGGATCCAGCTTGCGTTTCTGAGCATAATAGGTTTTTGCGAGAGCTCCGAACATCTGCTGCGGTGACTTGCAGGTAGAGAGGTTGGGCAGGTATTCCGGGAAAGTATGTTCAATAAATTTGATCCATCCCGGCGAGCAGGAAGTGGCCATGGGAAGCGCAACCGACGGGTCCTTGTCGACGAGTACCTTTTTCAGGCGGGTAAGCAATTCATGGCCCTCCTCAATAATGGTAAGGTCGGCTGTAAAGTCGGTATCGAGTATTGAATTGAAACCAAGCCGACGCAGGGCGGCAACCATTTTCCCGGTCACGATTTTTCCGGGAGCCATGCCGAGCGCTTCTCCAAGGGCAATACGAACTGCCGGAGCGGTTTGTACAACAACATGCTTAGTCTGATCGTAGATGGCATCCCAAACCTGGTCGATGTAGTTGCGTTCGATAAGTGCTCCGGTCGGACAGCGGTTCACGCACTGACCGCAGTTTGTGCAAACAACCTCCAGGAGTGAATGTTCGAAAAATGTCGAGATCTTCATCTTATCTCCCTTGTGGGCTACGCCAAGTGCACTTACACTCTGTAGTTCCTCGCAGGTGCGTACGCAACGCTGGCATCTGATGCACCTGCTGTCGTCCTTGATAATGGCCGTGTTGAACATATCGATGGTATACTTCTTATCAGGCACCAGGTCAAGGAAAAGGTGGTCGCCGGTAAGCATCTGTGATGCGAGACCCTGCAACTCACAGTTGCCGTTTTTATAGCATTTGGTACAATCTGCATTGTGCTCGGAAAGAAGAAGTTCCACAATATGTTTCCGGGCAAGGCGTACCTTCATGCTGTTGGTATGGATTACCATGCCTTCAGATACCGGCATGGCGCAGGCTGCTGGAAGAGTTTTTACCTTCTCCTGTTCAACAACGCAAACACGGCAGTTACCGGCAACGCAAAGGTCTTCGTGGTAGCAAAGTGTTGGAATGTGAATATTGAGGCTGCGTGCGGCTTCGAGGATCGTTTTTCCTTCATCGATGGCAACTTCGATGCCGTCGATCGTGAGGTTTATCTGTTTTGTCATATCTTGGTTAGCTGTTATCAGGTTAATACTGGATTAGTAGATCATCTCCTCTTTGAAGTTGTTCACAATCGAGGAGAATGAATTGGCAACTGACTGGCCAAGACCGCATTTTGCCGTGATCTTCATGCTTTCGCTGAGTTTCATCAACTGGTCGAGATAAACAGCCTTCTTTTCACCTTTTTTAACTGCAACAATCCCTTTGAGCAGCTGCTGACAGCCAACCCGGCATGGAGTGCACTGGCCACACGACTCTTCCTGAAAAAACTCGAGGTAGTTGTGGAGAACGTTGTACATCGACCGGGAACTGTTGAAGATCATCATGGAGCCACCAGTAGGAACACCTTCGAAACCTATTACTGTGTCTTTAAACTTCTTACGGGGCACACAAAAACCCGAAGCGCCTCCAACCTGAACTGCTTTGGTATCACCATCGCCGAACTCATCTACAAATCGGTCGAGGGGCATTCCGAGCTCAAGTTCATAAATGCCTGGAATGGGAGTGTCGCCGGAGACGGAAAACACTTTTGAACCGCGTGAGTCGGTGGTACCCAGTTTTTTATACTGGTCGGGGCCAAGACGCATGATCATCATTACGTTAACGAAAGTCTCAACATTGTTGATTACAGTCGGCTTTTTCATGAAACCACTTGTGGTCGGGTAGGGGGGCTTGTTGCGGGGTTCACCGCGACTACCTTCCATCGATTCGAACAGGGCACTCTCCTCTCCGCAGATATAGGCGCCGCTGCCAAGTCTGATTTCGATTGTGAAATCAAGACCAAGTTTTCTGGCATGGTCGTGATAAATATCAAGCTCTTTGTTCAGGTCGTTAAGCATGAAACGGTATTCTCCGCGCAAGTACATGAATCCTTTCTTTGAACCGATCACCTTGCCGCAGATAGCCATTCCTGAAAAAACCTTTCGCGGAACCCGTAAAAGGATTTCACGATCCTTAAAGGTACCGGGTTCGCCTTCATCGGCATTGCAGATAACATATTTTTCATCCGACTGTGTATCTGCCGTGAATTTCCATTTCATGGCTGTCGGGAATCCTGCTCCGCCGCGACCGCGAAGGCCTGAATCCAGAAGGTCTTTCAGGATTTCGTCGTTTGTACGGGTCAGGGTGTCGGCAAGGATCTTATATTTAACGTTTGAATATTCACCGAAAATTAAATCAACTCGTTTTAACGTTTGCTCTGACATAGTATGTCTCCTTAGATAGTTAGGGATTACTTATGATTATATTCACTGATGATGTCGTGCACCTTTTCAGTAGTGAGTCCGCTGTATGGCTTTTCGTTAATCAGCATAGCGGGTCCTTCGTGACACCAGCCCAAACAGTTGGTTTCGAGCAAAGTGAACTTTTTATTCGGGGTAGTCTCGCCCACCTTTATCTTAAGCATGTCTTCCAGCGTCTGAACTATCGTTTTCTTGCCATGCATGTCGCAGGTGATCGTCTTGCAAACCCTGATAACAAATTTGCCGCGGGGTTCAGTGTCTAGAAAGGAGTAAAATGTAGCAGTCCCGAATACCTGTGCAGCTGACAGGTCAAGTTCTTTAGCGATATCTGTCATACAAGTGTCTGAGAGATAATTCTGCTTGTCAACAACCCCTTGCAGAATCGGTAGCAAACTGGACCTTTCCCGTCCGTATTTGTTTGCCAGTTCTTTAATTAATTCTGAACATTCAGCCATAATAATCGTTTTAAATTATTGATATATAGTGGTTTGTTTAATAAGACGAATTACTGTGAATAAATTAACAAATTATTGCACAAAAGTACAGCTTTCCTTGTTATTTAATTAACAAAGCTTCTTTAATTTTTAGTAATTTCAATAATTTAGAGTTAATCTAAATTGAATGTAAACCCGGCTGAATTCGTATTTTTGTCTAACCAATTCAGTTTGATGGAGAGTTTTCGATATTTTGCAGAGCTTTCATACGATGGTACAGGATACCATGGCTGGCAGCGACAACCTAACGGTGTGTCGGTGCAGCAGGTATTGGAGGATGCAATGTCGCTGCTGCTGCGGAAAGATGTAAAGCTCACGGGTGCAGGCAGGACTGATACCGGAGTGCATGCGCGCGAATATTTTGCTCATTTCGACCTGCCTGACCAGTTGGACCCTGATGCTGCTGTAAAACTGGTTTTCAAACTGAACAGTTTTCTGCCCGGTGACATTGCCATAAGGAGGATTTTTTCTGTAGGACCTCGTATCCATGCAAGGTTCAGCGCTACTGCAAGAACGTATAAATATTATGTGTCGAGGGTAAAAAACCCGTTCCGGGTACCCTATTCATATTTTATTCATGGAGATATCGATGTTGCTCTGATGAATGAAGGTGCCCGGATGATAATGGAGACGGATGATTTTACCTCATTCTCCAAGGTTGATACCGACACCAGAACAAACCTGTGCCGTGTTACATATGTTCAATGGGAACTGATTGATGATGAACTGGTATTTACCATTACCGCGAACCGTTTCCTGAGAAATATGGTACGGGCAATCGTAGGTACGCTGCTCAATATCGGTCGGCATCGTACCGGACTGGATGACCTTTCAGGGATTATCACCGGTAAAAACCGGAGTGAAGCAGGGGACTCTGTTCCAGCCGGAGGATTGCACCTTGTAAAAATTGAGTATCCCGAAGGCGCTTTGAATATTCCCGGCTGAGCAAACAGTCAGGCGGATTTCTTCCGGGTTAGAACACGCTGTGACGCAGCTATAATGGCAGGAGCATTCATCCCGAATTTCTCCATCAACTCAGCCGGTTCACCCGATTCTCCAAAACTGTCGTGCATCCCGATGTACTCCATGGGAACCGGCCAGTGTCGTGAAATCACCTCAGCCACGGCGCCTCCCAGTCCACCCGCCACCTGGTGCTCCTCGGCAGTAACGATGGCTCCGGTTTCGGCTGCAGCCTGCACAATGGCCTCTTCATCGATGGGTTTGATGGTATGAATGTTGACGACCCTGGCTGAGATGCCCACCTCTTCCAGACTGAAAGCCGCCTGCAGGGCTTCCCAAACAAGGTGTCCGGTGGCGATGATCGTAAGGTCGCGGCCCTGGTTCATTAACTGGGCTTTTCCCGGGATAAAGCCGGAGGTGTCGTGGGTGAAGTCAGCCATCGGTTCACGGCCGAACCTGATATATACCGGACCCCGGCATTGTTCAATGGCAGCGAGCGTAGCAAGCCTTGCCTGAGTAGCATCACAGGGGGAGAAAAGCGTCATGTTCGGCAACACGCGCATCAGGGCAATATCTTCCATGGCCTGGTGTGTTGCACCATCCTGACCGACCGATACTCCGGAATGCGCACCTCCTATTATCACATGGAGGTTATTGTAGCAAACAGATGTACGGATCTGGTCGGCAGCCCTGAATGCTGCAAAAACGCCATAGGTGGAAAATACCGGAATCTTTCCTTCGAGCGCCATTCCTGCAGCCACTCCCATGCAGTTCTGCTCGGCTATCCCAAGTGAGAAAAACCGCTCCGGAAAGGCTTCAGCGAATAAGTTTACTCCAACAGAGGCAGTAATATCGGCACCCAGTGCGATTACGTTGCTATTCCTTCTTCCGGCTTCGAGTAACCCCTCGCCAAACCCAACCTTGGTTGCCTTGTTGCCTCTGTTGAAGTAAGAGTTGCTCATAGTGAGACGGTGAAATGGTAAAATGGTAAAATGGTGTGATGGTTATTCAGATAGTTCGTTGATGAATGATTCGGCCTGATCCAATGAAGGCGCTTTGCCATGCCATCTGTAATCGTCTTCAATGGCTGCCACCCCTTTCCCCATGATAGTTTTGGCAATAATTACGGTTGGTTTTAAGACAACCTCCCGGGCTTTTTCCATTGTGCCGATAAATTCCGGGATAGAGTTTCCATCGCAGATAAACACCTCCCATCCGAAGCTTCTCCATTTTTCTTCAAGCGGTTCAAGACGCATCACATCCTCTGTGCGGCCATCGATCTGGAGTCCGTTGCGATCGACAATGGCAGTAAGATTATCAAGGTTATGATGGGTCGCCGACATAGCCGATTCCCAGATCGACCCTTCCTGCAGTTCGCCGTCACCATGGATGCAGAAGACTCTGTGCTTTCTATTGTCCATCCTTGCTGCAAGGGCCATTCCGACTGCCACCGAAAGTCCCTGCCCGAGCGAACCGGCAGAAAGTTCAATTCCCGGTAAACCGTGATCACGTCCCGGATGTCCCTGGAGACGACTGCCGAGTTTACGCAGGGTGGTCAGTTCTTCGACAGGGAAATAGCCGGAATGGGCAAGAGTCGCATAAAAGACAGGCGCAACATGACCGATCGAGAGAACCAGACGATCGCGTTCATTCCAACCCGGGTTGGCAGGATCGTGATTCAGAACGGAAAAATAGAGTGCGGTGAAAATATCGGCCAAACCCAGGGAGCCCCCAAGGTGGCCCGATCCGGCAGCGGCAAGGCTTAGGATCACAGATTTCCGGATTGACAGCGCAATGCTCCTGAGTGTTCCGGGATCGTTAACCTTACCTTTCATCATATTTATCGCATGTCGATAACTTCAACGACCATCATGTTTAACGCATGTCAATAACTTCAACGCCGGGGTACTTGGTGGCATCAAAGGTAAAGTCGGAATTGGTTAACGGTGAGTCGGTTATGAATGTTTTAATTTTATATGTAAAGGTATTTCCACTCTTGTCGAAAAGCGTGAAACTCTTTACCTGTTTCTTTGTTTTATCGATCCCCAGAATGGCTTTAGTGAAGTTTTTTGAGGTGTTGGGGATGAGTTCGACCATCTCAATATTGGGATCTGTATTTTTTTCACGGATGATCTTCGATTTGTAATTCGAATTGTAGGATGTGAGCAATTTGGAGGGGGTCATCGCATCGTCTTTGTTATCGAGCAGGTTAACCTGTACTTCATTCGATTCAGCGAGATATGTCCATATCGTTTTCCCGTCGCAGATAACGGTCTGCCCGGAAGCGGTCATGCGGTACTTGTCTCCGGAAAGCCATAGTGTTCCTGTCTTCTCCTCGTTAATTTTCGCCTTGGCATTGAACATGGTGAATGAAAAATCAACCTTGATTGACTTATAACTTTTTGTTTTTACACTCACTTCATCAAGCAATGCACTGGCTTTTGGATCCTTAGCCTGGCCTGAAACTGCGAGGGAAGCAACCACAAAAACGATTAAAAATGAAGTTCTCATATGATCTTGGTTTAGTCAAATGTTAAGAGTTAAGAGTCAAGAGTGGTGAGTTAAAGGTGTTTTAGTTTTCTCCCAATAAATTCAGATGTTCTTCAAGGGCTCCCAGGTCCTTAAACCTGACTTCCCTTGCTTTGGAGCCTTCGAATTGCCCTACAATACCGGCTGCTTCCAACTGGTCGATAATTCGTCCGGCGCGGTTGTAGCCCAGTTTAAGTTTTCTTTGTATCAGTGAGGTTGAACCATGCTGGTGCTGTACAACAAGTCGTGCTGCTTCTGAAAAGAATTCATCCTTTTCATTGGCATTAAATTCCTTTCCCGATGCTCCGGTCTCTTCATCATAG
The DNA here is from genome assembly GCA_964355115.1 of uncultured Prolixibacteraceae bacterium. Classification (GTDB taxonomy): domain Bacteria; phylum Bacteroidota; class Bacteroidia; order Bacteroidales; family FEN-979; genus JANXZO01. The sequence continues at coordinate 21,912 of CAYHCQ010000003.1, forward strand.
TATTCGGGCAGTGCATAGGCTTCCGGGTATCCGCGCTGTGAACCGATAAACTCAGTCACCCTGTCTATTTCAGGTGTGTCAACAAACGCACACTGCAGGCGGATCAGGTCGCTGCCGGTCGAGAGGAGCATATCCCCCCGTCCGATCAGCTGGTCGGCGCCGGAAGAGTCGAGGATGGTGCGGGAGTCAATTTTCGAAATGACACGGAAAGCAATACGCGCTGGGAAGTTCGCTTTGATTGTACCCGTAATGATGTTGACGGAGGGTCTTTGTGTTGCGATGATCAGGTGGATCCCTGTGGCCCTGGCCAGCTGGGCGAGGCGGGTCAGGGGTGTCTCGATTTCGCGTCCGGCTGTCATGATCAGGTCGGCAAACTCGTCGATGACCAGCACGATGTACGGAAGGAAATGATGTCCCTCGTTTGGATTCAGCTTGCGGGTGAAAAATTTTTCGTTATATTCCTTAATATTTCTCACCTGAGCGTCGCGAAGCAGGTCGTAACGCGCATCCATTTCGATATTAAGCGAATTTAACGTCCGGATCACCTTCTTGGTATCGGTAATAATTGCCTCTTCCGCATCGGGTAACTTTGCCAGGAAATGGCGCTCAATTTTAGTGTAGAGGCTCAATTCAACCTTTTTCGGATCGATCATCACAAATTTTATCTGCGAAGGATGCTTCTTGTAGAGCAGCGAAGTGATTATTGTGTTGAGTCCGACGGATTTTCCCTGTCCGGTAGCGCCTGCCATGAGCAGGTGAGGCATTTTGGCAAGATCGGCAATGTAGGTTTCGTTGGAGATGGTTTTTCCCAATACAAACGGGAGTTCAAAGGAGGTGGTTTTGAACTTCTCTGTGCCTAGCAGCGATTTAATGGAGACGATCTCGGGATTCTGATTTGGAACTTCGATGCCGATGGTACCTTTTCCGGGAATCGGTGCAATGATACGGATGCCCATTGCGGCCAGGCTGAGTGCAATGTCATCTTCGAGATTTTTTATTCTTGAAATGCGGATCCCGGCATCGGGTACAATTTCATAAAGTGTGACGGCGGGACCGATGGTAGCCTTGATTTTCTGGATACGGATGTCGTAGTTGGAGAGTGTCTGAACGATTTTATCCTTGTTGGCTTCAAGTTCCTCTTTGCGCACGTTTACCGAATCTCCTCCGTAATCGGCAAGCAGATCGAGCGGGGGATACTTGTAACTCGACAGATCGAGTGTTGGATCGTAACGGGTGTCGATCGTCTGGTGTTCTATTTTACCATCGCCTGCTATCTCTTCAACCGGTGCTTCGATCTGCAATTCCAAACCGGAAACAGGTTCGGGTACGGGAGCATATGGACTCGGAAGCTCAAGGTCCACAACATTTTCTTCGGGTTGTGGCTCTTCCTTCAACTGGTTGAACGGAAATTCAGTTTCAACCGGAACCGGAGTCTCTTGCTGCTTCTGAGAGGTTTCGTCATTTGCAGCAGGTAAAGGGGTTTCGACGGGAAGCCCTCCTTCTGCTTTTTTATTCATCCAGCGGAAGGGTATATTAAAGCTAAGGATCAGGAAGCTGAGACAGGTGAATCCAAGCAACATCGCCAGCCCTGAGGTTCCCAGGAACTCGACCAGCCAGAGATTCATCTGGTACCCATAAACACCGCTCAGGATGTCGTTCCCGGGTATAAGAAGCCCGAGGGCAACAGGAATCCAGATGATGCCAAAGAAGCAATGCTCAAGGGTCTTCCAAACCGGAAAAATCCGGATGTGGAAAAACTGTTTCATCCCCGTATTGAAAAAAACGACGATAAACAGGAAGGAGGCAACTCCGAACCATTTTGAGATGAAGAGGCACCCCGTGAGTGCACCCAGTTTTCCCATCCAGTTTTCCACCGGGATTTTATTGTCGAAGAAGGTTGCAACAGTGAAGTGCTTGAAAATCGTATCGGTGAAACTGAAATCCGACTTCCAGGTGAGAATGTATGAGGTAAAGGAAAACAGGAGGTAAAAGGCAAACAAAATAAAAAAAAGACCCAGAACCCTGTACCGCTGTTCGAGTTTGGCAATCTCTTCCTCCGTCCGTACTTTTTTCTCCCGGGGAGGTTTGACAGGCTTTTGCTTTTTTTCTTTCTCCCTGATCTCTTTGGCAGCCTTCTCCTTTTTGCCGGTTGCCGGACTGCTTTCAGCAGGGATGTTCTCCTCAACCGGGTCTTCCCTGAGGGTGTTGGTTCTAAACGGGTTGTTCTGTTTGGCCATAAGGGTTATTCCATTCCGCCACCAAACTTGCTTCTGAGTTCTTCTTTTGTTGTAAGCGTATAGTCTGCCGGGATTTCAAATTCTTTACTGGCAATCGTCTTTTTCTCTATAGAAGTGGCTGTAAACTTCATGCTGATTTGGGGGGTCTTCATCGAGAACTCCAGCAGGGCGCCATCAATGTCCTTATATATCGGATTGTCAAAATTAGCAAGTTTTGAACCCAACTCAGCTGAATAGAAAACTTCAAATGTTGTTTTTACACCGTCATCATCTTGTGTAACAATGGCTTTTTTACAGTTGTAACCTGCAATAACACGGGTTTCTGCCGCGATCTCCACCGTAGCTTTGGGCTCCTTGGCATTCTCCTTTTCAATCTCCTCTGCCGACTGCTTGATGGCGTATTTCTGGCCCATCATGCTGATCAGAGCGACTTTGGTTTTATCGGTATAATCGGAGATCTCAATCTGGCTGCCCATGTTTGTCTGGTATTCGGTTTTGGATTTGGTTCCTTTTACCATTACCGTCACGATCTTGGGGAACATGGCCAGCTGGCTTTCGGTGTATTTGCTGTCGGGATAGGTGATCTTATAGGTGATAACACCTTCGAAGGGCTTGCCGGCATAGGTGTTGAATGAACCGAGCAAAATTGCGGTGAAGGCAATGGTGAAAATAAAAAGTACCTTTTTCATAGCTGTGACTATTTTTTTAAATGTTAAACTCATGAGTGGATATCAGCATCTGCTGAGCAATTACAAATTTAATTATTTTACAATCCGGAGTAACTTGCTCCAGCGGATTTTTCCATCGAACAACGACTTGTTGGGATCCAGTGAAAGCCAGACAAAGACTGCCTTTCCTACCACATGGTCATCGGGAACAAACCCCCAGTAACGGGAATCGGCGGAGTTATGCCGGTTATCGCCCATCATCCAGAAGTAGTTCATTTTAAAGGTGTACTCAACTGTCTCTTTCCCATTGATGAATATTTTGCCTTCACGCAGGTCGAGGGTATTGCCTTCAAACACCGTAATGATGCGTTTGTAGAGATTGATGTTCTCCATGTTAAGTTTTACCGTGGCTCCGGATTTAGGTACCCAGACAGGACCGAAATTATCAACATTCCAGGGGTGCAGCGAGTCGAAGGGAAAGATGTCCTGGTCCCAGGCTCCGGCAGGCTGTATGATGGGTTCGATGGAGGTGACATTGGCAAATTGCCTGAGCTTTTCTGCGGAGGTTTCCGACAGGGTAAGTTCATAGGTGCCATTGTTGTCAGTTGCTATGTTCTCGGTGATGTCGAGTTTTTCAAAATTTTTCTGATTGATAGGACTGCCGTCGGTTTTAACAGTGTATTTAAACTGTCTCCTGCCCGGATTCTGCTCCTCTTTGCCATTAATGTAAACCTTACGGTCAACAATCCGGATTGAATCACCTGCAATTCCGATACAGCGTTTAATGAAATTCTCCCGCTTGTCGACCGGTCGTGCAATGATGTCGCCAATATACTGTTTGTTGTTCCACACCTCATCACGGCCAAGCCTGCGTACCAGTTGGTAATAGCTGATATTACTCTGCAATTTTGATGAAAGTGTGTCGCCATCGGGATAATTAAATACAACAACATCCATGTTGCGAACAGGGGCCAGCCCCGGGAAACGGTAATAGGGGAGCGCAATCCATTCAAGATAGGATTTCGTGCTTTCCGAAAGGGGCAGTGTGTGGTGCACAAAAGGGAATGCAAGGGGGGTATTGGGAACTTTCGGACCGTAGCTAACCTTACTCACAAAAAGATAATCGCCAACAAGGAGGGTTTTTTCCATGGAGGATGTAGGAATGGTATAGGCCTCGATGAGGAAAATCCGGATAATGCTCGCAGCAATTACCGCAAAGATGATGGCATCCAGCCACTCACGTGTAGCCGATTTAATAACAGGCGGCTGCTTTGTGGGATCAGCATATTGCTCTTTGGGAGAGAATCCCAGCCAGGGCAGGTAAAAAAACGGAAACAACACCCCGAGTGCCTGATCAAGAAGCCCGTGCTTTTTAAAGCACTTCAGGATTTCAACGATCATTAGCAGGATGACAAATACATTGATGAAAGGAACAAGCAGAAAAATATACCACCACAGGGGTTTCTTAATGATCTGCAGCCAGACGTACCAGTTATAAAACGGTATGAGGACTTTCCATCCTTTTTCACCGGCTTTTTCGAAAATTCCCCACAATCCGGCCAGAGAGAGTATGAAAAAGAGAAGGGTAATGAGCATGTACAGGTTCATAGGGTGGTTGTTTGTCTTAATCTAACGGAGAATCAATGTTTTTCTTGTTGCCAGCTGGTGATTTATTAAGACTCCAGCAGATCTTTCATCTCAAAGAAGCCTTTTTTACCCGGGAGCCACTCTGCCGCCATAACGGCTCCCATTGCGAAACCTTTGCGGCTCTTGGCAGAATGTATGATGGAAATACTGTCGTCTTCGGATTCATATCTTACCACATGAGTGCCGGGTACATTTTCGGTACGGTACGATTTAATACTTAGCTCTTCAGGATTTTCTACTGTTTCATTAACCCATTTTTCCTTGCGCTCCGAGGTTCTTATAATATCGTTTGCCAGAACAATGGCTGTTCCGCTGGGAGCATCCTGCTTGTGAATATGGTGTGTCTCCTCGATAGAGATTTCGTAATCGCTCCATCCCGACATAAGGCTGGCGAGGTGCCTGTTCAGTGAAAAAAACAGGTTGACCCCAACGCTGAAATTGGGCGAATAAAACAAGGTATTGTTTCCTTCGGTACAATCGCGCTTTACCTTTTCGAACTCATCGAGCCAGCCTGTTGTGCCTGTCACAAGCGGTACGCCGGCATTAAAACAGTTATAGATATTATCGAGAATGCTGTCGCGTGTCGAAAAATCGATGGCTACATCCGCCTCAGGGAGTCTGGCCCCCTCATTCTCCCAATCCTCAATCCGGTCGAAGATGAGGATAATTTCATGTCCCCTTTTTGTGGCTAGTTTTTCGATCTCCTGACCCATTTTGCCATATCCGATGAGTGCTATCTTCATAGTGTAAATGATAGTTAAAAATTCAGACTGAGTTTTATTCCTGCCGAAGTCCGTCCGGTAATTCCAACCGGCTGAAACGAAGGGCCGGCCTTGAATGTCAACCTGTCGCTGATGTTGAAGGTGGAAAGATGTGCATCGACAGTTGCATCCAGAATTTGAAGAGCATACCACACGGCTGTGATGAGACAGCTGATTTCAAGGTTTCTCTGGTAATACTCCCTTGCCGAGAGCAGTTCGTCTGTTGTGTATTTCTGCGTAAGGTTTGAATAATTTCCGTTCATGTTGCCGCCGGAGGATTCAATATATGCACATTTGTAAGTGAGATATTCGTCGGCATTGAATACAATAAAGTAGGTCATTATCCCAAGTCCTGCGTAAATTATGGGAACCTTCCAGTATTTTTTATTGTAAGCCTGGCCCAGTCCGGGCAGAACCGCTGACATTATCGTCGCCTTGGTTGGAGAATGCTCCTTCTCTCTTATTGAATCGGCAAGTTCAATGTAGGTTGTATCGTTCTGAGCGAGGCAATAAGAAGGTGCCATGAACAGCACGGAAAGAAAAACCAAAGGAAGAAGTAGCTTCATTTAGGACTCAAGTTTGGAAACGATCCTGTCGAAATCCTCATCCGATTTAAAAGTGATGATAATGGAGCCTCTCCCTTTGTTGTTCAACTTTACCTCAACAGGGGAGTTAAGATGGCCGGCCAGGTTTTCCATGGCCTTTTCGAAACGGGAAGGCAGAGGAGCATGAGTGGCAGGTTGTTTAACCAATTTAGGAGTAAGTATCTCACGAGCCATCTCTTCGACCTGGCGAACAGAAAGCTTTTGTTCGAGAATCCTCTGAAGGATCAGAAGTTGTGATGCTTCATTGTCGACATTGATAATGGCCCGTGCATGACCCATGGTAATCAGGGTGTCGCGCACAGCAAGCTGGATTTCAGCCGGGAGTTTCAGCAACCGGATGTAATTGGAAATCGTCGAACGGTCTTTCCCAACTTTCTGGCTAAGTTCTTCCTGTTTGATATTACACTCTTCGAGCAGTCTCTGGAAACTGATGGCTATTTCGAGAGGGTTCAGCTCCGACCGCTGAATATTTTCAACCAGGGCCATTTCGAGCATCTGTTCGTCATTGGCCAGTCTTACATAGGAAGGAACTTCGGTGAGTCCGGCAATGATCGAAGCTTTGAGCCGCCTTTCGCCGGCAATGATCTGGTATTTGTCGTGGCTCAGCTTTCTGAGGGTAAGTGGCTGGATTATACCTTGCTGCTGAATCGACATCGCCAGTTCAGCCAGTTCCGTCTCGTTAAAATGGGTCCTGGGCTGAAATGGGTTGGCCTCGATCTGAGAGATGGGAATATGAGTGACCGACCCTGCCGGGTAATCTGCGGATATTTCATGGGATCTCTCCGACTCCGGGTTGTCGAGAAGGGCGCTCAGCCCACGTCCCAGGGCTTTCTTTTTGCCGTGGATGTCAGACATTAATCTCTTTTTCTGCGTTTGTCAGCTTGGTAAGGTCGTTATTTTGCAAAATTTCGCGGGCAAAATTGAGGTAGTTGATCGCCCCTGTGCTGTTTATGTCGTGCATCATGATGCTGATGCCGAAACTGGGCGCTTCACTCAACTTCGTATTGCGGTTGATTATAGTACGGAATACCATCTGCTGAAAATGGGTCTTAACCTCATCCACCACCTGTTTTGCCAGGTTCAGGCGGTTGTCGTACATGGTCAGCAGGATGCCTTCGATGTCGAGTGCCGGATTGAGCCGGGTCTGGACAATTTTAATTGTGTTAAGCAGTTTTCCAAGCCCTTCGAGTGCGAAATACTCACATTGAACAGGAATGATGACCGAATCAGCAGCTGTAAGAGAATTTACTGTGATCAGGCCAAGAGAGGGAGAGCAGTCGATGATAATGAAATCATAATTGTCCTTTATCATGGCGATCACCTTACGCATCATCTTCTCCCTGTTCGGAAGGTTGATCATCTCAATTTCCGCTCCAACCAGGTCAATATGGGCAGGCAGAAGATCAAGAAATGGTGTGGAGGTATTGAGGATGATATTTCTGGGATCTACATCATCAATAATACATTCGTAGATACTGGTCTTGATATTTCTCGGGTCGAACCCTACTCCTGAAGTCGCGTTGGCCTGCGGATCGGCATCAATGATAAGCGTTTTGTGCTCGAGTACAGCAAGACCGGCGGCCAGGTTAATGGCAGTGGTTGTCTTGCCGACCCCACCTTTTTGATTTGCAATTGCTATTACTTTCCCCATTCTGATTTTTATACAAGGTCACAAAATTACACCGAAATAACTATCCCGTAGAGGCTAATTCGTATCGCTGTCTGTGTTGAGGTCTTCAAACTCAAGGGTAGAGTGCTTGGTCTTTACCTCAATATCGTCGAATTCATAGGTGGATTCAGTATCTGTTTCCGGATGAATGGGAGCCTTTCCGGTACGGATAAATTCAACAGCATCATTCAGACCAACAGCGAATTTTTCAAAGTCCTCCTTGTAGAGAAAGAGTTTATGTTTTTCATAGAAAAACTTTCCCTGTTCGTTGTTGAATCTGCGCTTACTTTCCGTTATGGTAAGATAGAACTCTTCGCCAATGGTGGCTTTTACATCAAAAAAATAAGTCCTTTTTCCAGCCCGAACCGCCCGTGAAAAAATTTCTCCCCGCTCTCTTTCCTTGTTTTCAATATCTTCCATTGTACAGTAGTAATTGTTTAGTAGACTAACCTCCATCAATTCGATGAACGCAAAAATAAAATAATTATTTGAAAACCAAATTTTATTTATGAATTACGTAGCTTTGCAGCCCGTTATAACGCACAAGTCTATGTTCTTATTCATACATTTTTTATGCTAGGCCGACGACATTTCCGGATCAAAGTACTCCAGTCACTTTATGCCTATTTCCTGGGAGGTGAAGCGCGGATCGAAGTGGCAGAGAAAAATCTGTTGCTCAGCATCGACAAGGTGTATGAATTGTACTTCCTTCAATTGTCATTTCTGCTTGAGGTTATCCATTTCTATAAATTCAGAATGGAGGAATCCAAAAGCAAGTTTTTTCCCACCGACGAGGAGTTGAATCCCAGTCAGAAACTGCTTGAGAACAGGGTGATCGTGCAACTTCAGCAGAACAGGGAGATTGCTGATATGATTGCGCGGTACAAGATATCCTGGACAGAGGAGCAGGAAATGGTTAGGAAGGTGCAGCAGAAGCTGAAAACCAGTAAAGACCTGACGGATTACATCAATTCAGGCGTCAGTTCGTTTGAAGAGGATCAGGATTTTGCCGGTAAGCTGTTCCGTAAATTTATTGTCAAATCCGGCGACCTGGAGTCATTCTGCGAGGAGCGCAATATCCACTGGGCCGACGACTACGATGTGGCTGCGATTTTTATCCTCAAGAGCTTCAAGCTGATGAACGTGAACTTTTCGGAGCGTGATTCTTTGCCGGGATTGTTGACCAAGGACTCGGGTACCGATGAAGCCGACGATCGCAAATTCCTGCTCGACCTTTTCCGGAAGACGATAAAACACAGCGAAGAGTTTGAAAAGCTCATCGATGCGCGCACAAAGAACTGGGAACTGGAGCGTATAGCCTTGACCGATATCATACTGATAAAAATGGCTCTTGCGGAATTTTTACATTTTTCGCAGATTCCGGTAAAGGTGACAATGAATGAGTATATCGAGATATCGAAGGAGTTCAGTTCGGTTAAAAGCAAGTCTTTTATCAATGGAATTCTTGATAAACTGGTGACCGATCTCACTGAAGACAAGAAGATTAAGAAAACCGGTAGAGGACTGATGACCTAATCCGGAATTTGCTGTTGCCATAATATTTTCCAGGGCAAAATATTTCCTCAATTCGGTCGTTTAGTTAACTATAAACCAAAAGAGAGATCGTGCGTAATCTATCCTGTAAACTCTTGCTTACCATTGCCTGCATCCCTTTGTTCGGGAGCCTCTCGATGGCCCAGATCGGCGGAAGCCACACCTACGAATTCCTCAATCTCACGAACAGCGCACGAATTGCCGGCCTCGGAGGCAACTTCCTGGCGATCAAGGACAACGACATGACCCTCACCCTGGCCAACCCGTCGCTTATCACCCCCGAGATGCACAATAACCTCTCCTTCAGTTTTGTCAACTACTTTACCGGGCCCAATTACGGATACGCCATGTATTCGCGCAATTTCAATAAAGTGGGCTCCTTTGTAGGCACGTTCCAGTTCATGAACTACGGAACGTTCACCGAAACCGATGCAGCGGGTAATACCTACGGAACATTCGGCGCTTCTGAGTATGCCCTGAACATCGGGTGGGCGCGCAAACTCTCACCGGTATTCTTCATCGGGGCAAACGGAAAACTGATCTATTCTCAGCTTGAGAACTATAAATCATTCGGTATCGCCGTTGATGTTGCAGGTACCTACTGCGCAAAGGATGAGACATTTACGGCATCGCTTATAGGACGCAACATCGGGGTACAGATCGTTACCTACACCCCCGGGAACCGCGAATCGCTTCCGTTTGAACTCCAGATCGGCATGTCGCAGAAACTCCGTCATATCCCTGTAAGGTTTTCCCAGTTGATCACCCATCTCGAAAAATGGGACCTTACCTACACCGATCCAAGCGACCCGGCAAATCAGAAAGATCCAATTACAGGAGAGACCCAGGAGAAGACAGGTGTGGGCAAATTTGCCGACCAGTTGATGAGGCATATCGTTCTTGGCGCGGAAGTGACCATTGCAAAAACATTCTCCATCCGCCTCGGTTATAACTACCAACGACGCCAGGAGCTTAAGCTTTACAGCAAGCCTGCCCTGGCAGGGTTTTCGCTGGGTTTCGGCCTTCGGGTAAAGATGTTTGACATCAGTTATACCCGTGCCACCTACCAGGCCGGCAGTCCCAATCCAAACTACTTCACGGTCTCCGTAAATCTTCAGCAATTCTATAAAAAGAAGGAATAGGGAGATTCGGTTCCATGAAGGTCACTGTCGATCCCCGTTCCGGTTTTTGTTTTGGTGTATCCCATGCCATTGAGCTGGCTGAGCAGGAACTCGCCTTACACGGCACTCTTTTCTGTTTGGGCGATATCGTGCACAATGATGGCGAAGTAGACCGGCTTCAGAAGATGGGGTTGAAGATAATCACACACGAAGAGTTCAGGAATTTGCATGATTGCAGGGTACTTATCCGCGCTCATGGCGAACCACCGGAAACTTACAGACTTGCCCTGGAAAACAGGATTGAACTGATTGATGGATCCTGCAGGATTGTTTTGAATCTCCAGCAGGCTGTTCAGAAAGCGGGGTCGGAAATGGTTGAGAAAAAGGGTCAGGTTGTGATTTACGGTAAGCCCGGTCACGCAGAAGTTGTAGGACTTACAGGGCAGACAGGACATTCGGCGATCGTTGTGGGTGATGAAAAGGATCTTGAGAAAATCGATTTTGAACGGCCTGTGCGTTTATTCAGCCAGACGACACGGGATTACGGAAGGTTCAGATACCTTGCAGGGGTTATAGAGGAGAGGATGACCATTGCGGGAAAGGGTCAGCCGATCGACTTTAAATGGAATGACAGCATATGCCGGAGGGTTTCCAACCGGGCTGAACAACTTCGTACATTTGCAGCTGAACACGATGTGGTTGTGTTTGTAAGTGGCATAAAAAGTTCAAACGGGATGATTCTTTACCAGGTTTGCAGCGATGTTAATCCCCGTACCTATCTGGTAACGTGTGCCGAAGATGTGCAACCCGGCTGGTTCAGGGAGTGCGTTTCCGTGGGTGTTTGCGGCGCAACCTCCACGCCTGTATGGCTTATGAAGAATATTGCCGGTGAAATTGAAAAACTCAGCATCTGACATGTATCTTAAAAAGCTCACCGTTACCAACTTTAAAAACTACGGGCAAACCGACTTTTCATTCTCCGAGAAGATCAACTGTTTTGTGGGGAATAACGGGGTGGGGAAGACGAACATCCTCGATGCAGTGCATTATCTCTCCTTTTGCAAAAGTTATTTTACCACTGTCGATACCCAGAATATCCGCCATGGCGAAGATTTTTTCGCTATTCATGGAATTTACTACCGCGGGACTGAAGTTCCCGAACAGGTTCAGTGTCTTCAGAAAAAAAATACACGCAAGCGGTTTCTGCTTAATAAGAAAGAGTATGAGCGGCTGGCCGACCACATCGGGAATTTCCCGCTGGTAATGATCTCGCCTTACGACAACGACCTTATCAATGAAGGAAGTGACATGCGGCGGAAGTATATCGACAGCGTCATCTGCCAGTTCGATAAATTTTATCTCGACGATCTGATCAATTACAACAAAGCCCTGGCCCAGCGGAATGCGCTGCTGAAGTCATTCGCCGAAAGCCGCTCTTTCGACCGTGCCGCCCTGGAGATATGGGATGAGCAGATGATCAGGCTGGGAGAGCAGATTCATGTTAAAAGGAGACAGTTTCTTGAGCAGTTCATCCCGGTGTTCAGCCACTATTTTGGATTCATTAGCGGGGCGGGTGAAACAGTTGATATAACCTATGTTTCACAACTGGAAGGTACCTCCTTCCGCGATCTCCTCGCCGAGGCATCATCGCGCGACCAGGCGGCCCAGTATTCAACGGCCGGAATTCACAAGGACGATCTTGAATTTACCATTGGCGGCTATCCGGTTAAGAAGTTCGGGTCGCAGGGTCAGCAAAAGTCGTTTGTGATTGCCATTAAACTGGCACAGTTTGAGTATACCCGCAAGGTCAAAGGGTTTAAACCGATCCTTCTTCTCGACGATATCTTCGATAAGCTTGACGATCTCAGGGTTCAGCAGCTGATCAAGCTGGTGGGCGAACACAGCTTTGGACAGGTATTTCTCACCGACACCTCCGAAAACCGTATCAGGTCTATATTCGATGCCATGGACCTAGACCATTTAATTTTCAACATTCCGACTCAGTAGTGTTCCGGATTTTTTATATTTACAAGAAATTCAACCCTTGAGAAAAGCAACAGAAAAGCCGCTGAAGGCAGTAATCGAGGAGTTTTTAAAGACCTTCAGGCTGGAGGACAAGATCGGGGAGACCCGTGTTATTGCGGCCTGGGAAAAGGTAGTTGGCCCTATGGTGGCAAAACATACCCAGCGCCTTTCCATCCGCAACAAGGTACTATACGTGAAGCTTGATTCAGCCGCACTGCGTAATGAGCTTATGTTTGCCCGCGAAAAAATCGTAAAGTCCCTGAATAAAGAGGCTGGTAATGTGGCGATTACGGAAATTGTGCTGAATTAAGCTACTTTACCAGGCACGAAAGCAGTTTACTCCCCTCGATATAGGCTTCCAGTTTATCACCCGGTTTCACAGGACCTACGCCTGCAGGTGTTCCCGTAAAAATCAGATCACCTGTGCGCAGCGTCATGAACTTTGATATGGCAGCGATGATATCGTCGAAAGGGTAAAGCATCAACGAACTGTTGCCTTTCTGCACCGTGGTTCCATTCAGGTCGAGGTGAAATGTAATGTTTGTTACATCCGGGAAGTTCTCTTTTGGCTGAAATTGTCCAATGGGTGCGGAGTTGTCGAATCCTTTGGAAATGGCCCAGGGGAGCCCCTTCTTTTTGGCCTCATCCTGAATGTCGCGGGCTGTTAGGTCGAGTCCGATACCAATTTCGTTGTAATAGGTGTGCGCAAACCTCTTCTGGATGTTCTTGCCAACCTTGCAGATTTTCAGCACCAGTTCAACCTCATAATGAATGTTTTCTGAGAATGGCGGGTAGTAAAATGGCCTGTTGCGGGTTAGAAGCGCTGTATCAGGCTTAAGAAAAAATACCGGAGCCGATGGAACCTGGTTGCCCAGCTCTTTGATGTGATCCACGTAGTTTCTACCGATGCAAATGATCTTCATGGTTAAAAAAGTTCAAGTTTTACCGATTTGTTATTTCCTCCCTGCAGTTTTAATGAGGTGATAACCCTTTTGGTGGAGATCGGAAAATCGCCCTTCATCATCCAGTCATAATAGGAGGGCTCATTACGGAAGACTTCCGAAACGGGTTTACCCTTGTGTTTTCCGAAGTTGAAAACCTCAATATTCTTGTCATTGTAAACGATGTGTCCGATCAGGTCGACCCACTTGGTGGAGAAGGAAAACTCACTGAGTGCCTTCACATCGTTTACAACTGGTTCAACAAGGTTACCCTTCTTGTCCTTTATGGAAACATTCTCATACTTGTCAAGCTGTGCCTTCAGGATCTCATACGTGGCAATGGTATCCGCCTCTGCACTGTGGGCGTTAACCAGCTCCTTGCCACAATAGAACTTGTAGGCGGCAAAAAGGTTTCGCGGCTCCATCTTGTGAAAGATGTTCTGCACATCCACAAACCGGCGCCCCTTCAGATCGAAATCGATCTCGGCACGATAGAACTCCTCCACCAGCAGAGGAATGTCGAAATGGTTGGAGTTGTAGCCGGCCAGGTCGCAGTTCTCCATGAACTGTGCAAGCTCATGACCCACCTGCCTGAAGGTCGGACAATCCTTTACATCTTCATTCGTGATGCCATGTATGGCAATAACCTCTTCAGGAATAGTTATCTCCGGGTTGATTCGAAGGGTCCTTGTCTCGGTGGTGCCATCGGTATCTGCCCGCAGGATGCAGATCTCCACAATGCGGTCGGTTGCTACTCTGATGCCGGTGGTCTCAAGATCAATGAAAGCCAGTGGGCGGTTGAGGTTCAGTTCCATTTAAATAGTTTGGGTAGTATCAAAATTTTCAAGATACCGGGCCACCCGTGCCAGGAATTGTCCTCCGAGTGAGCCATCAATAACGCGGTGATCGTAGGTTACCGATATGATCATCATGGGGCGGATGCCGATGACATCACCTTCGGGTGTTTCAATTACCACGGGACGTTTCTTGATCGCCCCCACAGCTATTATGGCTGTCTGCGGCTGGTTGATGATCGGTGTCCCCATCAGCGTTCCGAAGGAGCCGAGGTTGGTCAGAGAGATGGTGCCGCTCGTAATTTCATCCGGAACCAGCTTGCTGGTGCGCGCCCTTTCGGCCAGATCGTTCACATGCTTCACCAATCCGAGCAGGCTTTTCTGGTCGGCATTACGGATCACGGGAACAATGAGGTTGAAGTTTGGCAAAGCAACTGCCATGCCAACGTTTATATTTTTGTGCACGATTATCTTAGGTCCGTCAACTGACACGTTCACCATCGGGAAATCCCTTACGGCCATGGCAATCGCCTCGATGAAGATCGGCGTGAAGGTGAGTTTTTCCTTCTCCTTTTTCAGGAAGGCGTCTTTGTTCTTATCGCGCCATTGAACGGCCCTGCTCATGTCAACCTCCATAAAAGATGTAACATGGGCCGATGTCTGCACCGACTTAACCATGTGGGCTGCAATAAGCTGGCGGATGCGGTCCATCTCAACAATACCGTCCTCGCCGAGAATTACCTGTTGCACGGTTGCCGGCGCTGGGGCCAGTGCCGTTGGAGCTGTTGATGAAACAGCGGCAGGGGCGGAAGCCGGTATAATGTTGAGGTGCCGGTTTTTGATATGGTCAAGAATATCCTGCTTTGTGATCCGGTCGCCTTTGCCGGTGCCCGCTATGGAGTCAAGCTCACCGAAGGGGATGTTCTCCTGCTGGGCGATACTGCGCACCAGCGGCGAGTAAAATCGGGTGCCCGATGGAGTATCATGGTCGTCGGCTGCGCTAATGGCTGGTTCCGGTGCAGTAACGACAACGACAGCCGGTTCAGCAACGACACCGACAGCCGGTTCAGCAACTGCTTTATCTGAGGCGGCCGGAGGAACCGGGGCGGATTTTACAGGGGCTCCTGCAATTTCAATTATGGCAAATACTTTTCCGACAGGAATGATATCCCCTTCACCGTATAATTTTTTAACCAGCTTCCCGGCAACTGGTGACGGGATCTCTGAGTCAACTTTATCTGTTGCGATCTCAACGACGGTATCCTCCTCGAGGATCATATCTCCTTCGTTTTTCAACCATTTTATCAGTGTGGCTTCAATAATACCCTCGCCCAGCTTCGGGACCATCAGTTCATAATTTGCCATAGCTACAGAAATGAAAGATTTGGGCAAAGTTAATGATTTTACCGTCCCAGCTCCCTGAATCCCCTCAGGATGATGTTGAGATCGTTGGTAAGCTTGTAATCCCTGGCATAAAGAAGGTTCAGTCTGGCGTTGGTCTCTTCCGGCACGTTCTTATTCCGGAATGCGTCGAGCGGGTTCAGTACACCATTTTTTATTCCGGGCAGGCGCTGCAACTCGGTTTCGGTGAGGCTGGTATAACCCACCCACGAATTCAATGAGAGAAGTACCGAGATGATATTGCGGAGTAGTCCGAGCGGTCGTTTTACCAGGAATAGGGCAACAGGATAAAGTATCAGCAAACCGGTACCCACCGCCAGGTCAAGCATCCGCTTGTTGCGGCGGTTTGATTTCTTGGTAATGGCATTGATATCGATTACATAAAGGTCGCCCGAAGTGTTTATAGAATTGCTTCCGATGATCGACAAACTCTCGGGTGGCGCTATCTTGTAATCCACCAGGTCGCCCTTGAGTTCCGACATCTTGTCGATGATCACCTGGGCCGGAACATCCTTGGCGCAGAATATCACCTCATCGATTTTATGGATTGTAATGATTTCCTTTATCTGCCCGAGGTGTCCGATAAAACCGTTGGTGTTGCTTCGGTGGTGGTGGTAACTTACCAGGCCTATAAATGCAGGGTTCATGCCGGTTTTCTGAAGAAGGTCGGAAACCCTTTCCGACTCGTCCTTCTCGCCGACAATGACGAAGCGTTTGTTCTTGTCTGAATTGAGCCGGTATCCGCTCAGGTTGGCAAAATGAAGAAGGAGGCGCGAAAGCAACATGATCGCCGTTCCCCAGATGGCTCCGAAGATGATGAGAGCACGTGAAAAACGATAGTGTTCATTCAGAAGGCTATAGAGGAGCAGGATAATGATGGTGCCTACCAGCATGCCCTGCACAATGCGGAGAAGCCGGATGGGTTTGTCGTAGCCACTGCTCAGGTAAACACACAGCAGCCAGATGGCAAGGTATACGGGTACCGCAATATGGAGGAATGCGTTGGGATAGTGTCCGCCATCGGGGAAAATGAAGGTATGTTCCCAGTAACCGGTGATATAATAGATACCGGCAAATATCATGATGGCATCAGCCAGTGGCAGTAGTATTCTCGAAAAAAACCGCGATGCCAGCGAAATAAATGCCCTGAGATAGATCGCAAAATTGATCATCATCGAGTAGGTCTGGGCATTCCCCTTCGAAAAATGCTTGTTGGCGAACACGATCATGGCATTGTAAAACATGAACACATAGTTCATGCTGCTTTTTTTCGTGCTCTCGCCTTTATAATGAATGATGCGTGTTTCGGGATAATAGTAGTTTTTATAACCCGCTTTTGTGATCCGGTAGCTAAGGTCGACATCCTCACCGTACATAAAGAAGGATTCATCCAGAAGGCCGATCTCCGCAAGGACGGATTTCCTGAGTAACATGAAAGCCCCGGCAAGTACGTCAATTTCGTGGGTTTTCTCCTTGTCGAGGAACCCAAGATGGTATTTTCCGAAAATCCTGGATTTTGGGAACAGACCCGACAGCCCGATTATTTTATAGAAGGCCACGGCGGGGGAGGGGAGCCCGCGTTTGCTTTCGGGAAGGAATTTCCCTTTTCCATCCAGCATCTTAACCCCGAGTCCGCCTGCATCGGGGTGCTCATCCATAAACTGAACCACCTTTCGCAACGTGTCATCCTCAACTATCGTGTCGGGATTCAGAAGCAGAACATACTCGCCTTTCGATTTCCGGATGGCCTGGTTATTTGCCTTCGAAAAGCCTGTGTTCTCTTTGTTTTCAATCAGGTGTACATCGGGAAATTTCTCCTTCACCATCCTGATGGAGCCGTCCACCGAGTTGTTGTCGACCACAAATACTTCAGCATCAAGACCCTGGCAGCCATTCTGAACCGAATGCAGACACTGCTCAAGAAAGTACTTGACGTTATAGTTGACAATGACAATGGATAGTTTCATGCGTCTCGCAAAGAATTGCCGGTAAAGTTAAGGTTAATCGTTCAAATTCAAAACTAAATCGCACCGGCCTCGATCATCAGTACCACCTGTTCTATAGCCTGGTCTTCGCCCACCGGATCATAGGTGTTCTTCAAGTCATAGCCGAAAATTCGCGCCATGGTTTGCCAGATAAAGGCAGTAAAGCCGCCGCGCAGGTCTTTTACAATTTCGAAGGTCGAATTACCTGTTTCCCTGTAGATAAGCTTGATGAGTACCTTCCCCTGCGAAAAAGTTAGGTCCTTTATCTCATCGCCGAACTGCGCTTCGAGCTCCTTTTCTGCCTTTTTCAGATAGGCTTTTCGTGCCTTTTCCGATGGAATGGTATCGAGAACATCCCTGTAATACTTCAGTTTTTGTCCTGCCAGTTTGGCGTACGGATATACCTTTTTCACGTTCTTAACAAGCTTGTCATAACGCACCTGCTGCCGGTGGTTCACGATCTTCACCGTGGGGAAAATAACTGCAGCCCTCATGTCGACCAGTCCTACCGTATCGCCATCGATCACCGTCGCAGGCAGAACGATGCGCGCAGTATCCTGGGAAAAGGATTTCGTGAAAATTGCAAGAAAGATGATAACGGTGAGTATTCCTCTATTCATCCACAACCCGGTTGAATTAATTCATTCAATAAACGAGAAGAGCGCCGGGTTTATTATCAGGCAACTTTAAGCCGGGCGATGCTTGTTTTCTGAAACTTCTCCTCAACAAATGATCTGGTTATTCTGAGCGATTTTGCAGACCCTTCGGAGGGCATCTCAAACATCGGGTCAACCATCATTCCTTCCAGAATGGAACGCAGCCCGCGGGCTCCGAGCTTGAATTCGATCGATTTGTCCACAATAAAATCAAGGGCATCGTCATCAAAGGTTAGTTTGATGTTGTCGATCTCAAAAAGTTTAGTATACTGCCTGATGAGTGAGTTTTTCGGTTCGGTCAGGATCCTGCGTAAGGTGTCGCGGTCGAGCGAATGCATAAAGGTCACAATGGGGAGGCGGCCGACAAGTTCCGGTATCAGTCCAAAGGCTTTGAGGTCGACAGGCGAAATATACTGCAGCATGTTGTCCTTGTCGTAATGGTGATGCTTTTTATCGACCTTGAATCCGATCCGGTTGGTTTGAAGTCGGTTTGCGATCTTTTTATCAATCCCGTCGAAAGCCCCGCCTGTTATGAACAGTATGTTCTGTGTGTTGATCTGGATCATCTTCTGCTCGGGATGCTTTCTTCCGCCCTGTGGCGGAACATTTACGATGGAACCTTCAAGCATCTTCAGCAATGCCTGTTGCACCCCTTCGCCGCTTACGTCGCGTGTGATCGAGGGGTTGTCGCCCTTGCGCGCAATTTTATCAATCTCGTCAATAAATACAATTCCCCTCTCAGCCGAAGCAACGTTGTAGTCGGCTACCTGCAGCAGCCGGGCAAGAATACTCTCCACATCCTCTCCCACATAACCAGCCTCGGTGAGTGCTGTAGCGTCGGCAATACAAAAGGGCACGTTCAGCATCCGTGCAATGGTTCGTGCCAGCAAAGTTTTCCCGGTTCCGGTTTCGCCTACAATGACAATATTGGATTTTTCAATCTCAACATCGTCCTCTTTGTCGTTTTTTGCATGGATTATGCGCTTGTAGTGGTTGTAAACAGCAACCGCAATGACCTTTTTGGCATCCTCCTGGCCGATAACATAGTTCTCGAGATACTTCTTAATTTCAACAGGTTTCAGAAGGTTATAGTCGGGCAGCGACTTGTTTTTCGCCGTGGCGAGTTCTTCCTGAAGAATAATCTGTGCCTGCTGTATGCAGTTTTCACAGATATGTGCATCCAGTCCGGCAATGAGAACGGTGTTATCCCTCTTCTCACGGCCGCAAAATGAACATTTATCGCCAGATTTTGCCATCGGTTGGTTGTTAGTTGTCTTTTTTAGACCGCACAAGGATCTCGTCAATCATTCCGTACTCCTTGGCCTCAGCACTGGTCATCCAGTAGTCGCGGTCGGCATCCCTGAGTATCCTCTTGTAAGGCTGACCCGAATGGTTTGCGATGATCTCATAAAGCTCCTTCTTCAGCTTTTGTATCTCACGTGCAGTGATGTCGATGTCGGAAGCCTGGCCCTCGGCGCTGCCCATGGGCTGATGGATAAGAACGCGTGAATGCCTGAGCGCCGTGCGTTTGCCCTTGGCACCTGCACAGAGCAGAATGGCTCCCATGGAGGCGGCCATGCCGGTACATATGGTGGCTACCTCAGGGTTGATGTACTGCATGGTGTCGTAAATCCCGAGACCTGCATAAACCGATCCGCCCGGCGTGTTCAGGTAGATCTGGATATCTTTGCGCGAATCGACCGATTCGAGGAAAAGAAGCTGAGCCTGGATAATGTTGGCTACGTAATCATCGATGGGGACGCCGAGAAAGATAATCCGGTCCATCATCAGCCGTGAGAAGACATCCATGGTCGCAATGTTCAGCTGCCGCTCCTCGATGATGGTCGGGGAGATGTAGTTGGCCGAAATGGATTTATATTTTGCAAGGGTGAGACTGTTGATCCCTTTGTGCCCGATGGCATATTTTGAAAATTCGTCCATAATGCAATGTTGTTGATCAATGATTAATGTGTGTGGTCGTGATCTCCGTGATCGTGATCGTGATCATGTTCGTGATTGTGCTCATGGTCATGCTCATGCTCATGATGATGCATAGATGATGCTAATTTAGCATATTCCTCGTAACTCACCTCTTTGGGAATGATCGTAAGCGTGCTTTTAAACAGATCCATCAGTTTCCCATTGTAGAGCTGATCATTGATTCGCTGAACCTGCTCTTTGTTCTGCATGAATGCATCCACAATCGATTCATAGCGTTTCTGCATCTCTGAATCAATCTCGCCCATATTCATCTGGCGAAGCATGTAAGTGCGGATGTAGTTGCGTATATCTTCCTCAGAAACTGCGATTTCATGCTCGCGGATAAGCCTGTTTTCAATGAGCTGCCATTTCATCGACTCCCTGAAGGAATCGTAGTTCTTCTCAATCTCTTCAGCCGTGTATTTTCCTTCGTTATTTTCCAGCAGCCAGCGCTTCATAAACGCATCGGGAAGCTCAACTTCCGTGTTCTTTACAAGGGTTTCTGTGATCGTGTTGTAAAGCAGCTTATCGGTTTCTGCCGAGAAACTGCCGGTTGCATCTTTCCTCACCTGCTCACGGAAATCTTCCTCCGTTTCGAGGTTCAAGCCTGGATATACCATGTTGAAGAATTCGGGGGTCATCTCTGCAGGTTCCATTTCGGGCTCTTTCTTTGCAGGAGTCTCAGCATC
>CAYHCQ010000003.1:42744-57686 GCA_964355115.1 uncultured Prolixibacteraceae bacterium
GGAACCGGTTTCCCGAAACGTTTGCGGGTATCTTCAATATATTTGTCAACCATATCATCCTCAATCCTGATGACATAGTTTTCTACCTCGAGGCCTTTGTTGAAGGGAATATCAAACACGGGGGATAACCCCAGGTCGAAATAGAATTCAAAAGAGGTCATGGTGTCGAAATCAACAGCCGCATTCTTCTCGAGGTTTGGCAGCGGATTTCCAAGAATATCAAGCTTTTCGTCGCGGATATAGTTCATCAGCCCGTCCGACAGCATTTTATTGACCTCTTCGGCCAGCATGGCTTTGCCGTACATTTTTTTAATCAGTCCGGCAGGAACATGTCCTGGCCTGAAACCAGGTACGGTTGCTTTGCGTTTGTAATCTGCAATCTGCTTTTCAACAGCTTCATTGTAATCGGCGGGTCCGATCTCGATTTTAAGGAGGGCAGTAAGTTCCCCGGTACTCTCTTTGGTAATGTTCATGTTGTTCTGATTGACATTTGTGACACCAGGTTAAAACCTGGCGTTGGTTAATGGTGCGGATGAAGGGACTCGAACCCCCACGCCTTACGGCACAAGATCCTAAGTCTTGCGCGGCTACCAATTACGCCACATCCGCAAAAGGCCCCTGTGAAAACGGGAGCGCAAAGTTACAAAATTACCGGATTGAAAATAATTAATTTTATATCCCGTTTACATAGTGATATTTAGTGTGCCGATGGCGGGCAACCAAAAACCTGGTTAGCTTGTCTCTTAAACAGAGTAGATGAAAGTCCTGAGTCTGATACATATTGCCCTCTTCCAGCTTATTCTGGCAACAGGTGTTTATGCCCAGGAGATGCTTGGTACGGCGCTTGGGAATTATGCGGGGGTAAATAGTATTCAGCTCAATCCCAGTGCACTCCACAACTCAAAATCTTATCTCGACATACAACTTGTGGGAGCCGACCTTTTCCTGGAAAATAACTACCTCTATATGCCCAAGGAGGATTACCGGTTTTCCAACTTCTTCAAGGCGGGCTATGAATGGCCGACCCACGCTGAGGATTATGGAACAGAAGAGCGGATCTTTTACCATTATACTAATAACAGGAGGAAGAACGTATTTATTAATGAACGGGTGAACGGGCCCGGTGCCATGCTCGTTTGGGGGAAGCACGCTTTCGCCCTCTCAACGGGTTTCAGGACGGTGTCGTCGTTTCACAATATTCCTTACGAAATTGCCAATTTTACTTACCTGGGACTCAATTACCGCACCCAACACAACATCAATTACCAGGACAACCGTCCTTTCAGCGGAGCCACCATGTCGTGGGCTGAGATCGGGTTGAGTTATGCGTATACGATATATGCAAGGCAGTACGACAGAATTTCTGCAGGTATTACCGTTAAACGGCTTATGGGCCTCGGAGGATTTGCAGCAAAAGTGAGACAGATAGACTACACAGTGATCGATGATTCAACGGTGAGCATAAAAAATCTTGATGCGGATCTGGGTATTGCCCTGCCGGTGAACTACGACAATATGGAGCAAAATCTTGATCCTCTCTTCAAGGGGGGTGGCTTCGGTTTTGATGTCGGGGTTACCTACCAGCGGCTGGCCCGGTATCACCAGGAGGCCTATTTCTCATCACTCTGTGCCCAGCCTTACGAGGATTACATCTACCGGATAGGGATTGCACTAATTGATATCGGGGGGATCCGTTTTAAGAATAATGCGGTTGAGATGAAGATCGATAACCGGTCATCCTACTGGGATAACCTCTCGAACTTCCAGTTTCGCGACATCAGCCAGTTGCTTGATACCCTCAGTTATCAGTTCTATGGCGACACTACCTCTGCCTATACCGGCGACAAATTCACGCTGTGGCTCCCGTCGGCGTTAAGCGTGCAGTTTGACTACCACCTGCGAAAGAACATCTATATAAATACCAGCTTCATTTATGGGTTTAACCTGAGCAAGTACTCTCTTTCACGTCCGGCGCAGCTTTCCGTTACTCCCCGTTTCGAAAACAGGTGGTTCGAGGCCAATCTCCCGGTCTCATTGTACGACTGGTCAAAACTGCGCATCGGTCTCTCCCTGCGTTTCTATTTCCTGACCATCGGTACCGAAAAGATTGCCGGGTTTCTCCATGTAAGCGATTTTACGGGTCTCGACCTTTATGTGGCACTTAAATTTTCCCTCGACAAAGGTTCATGCAGGTCGAAAGGTCCGAAAGGGTGTGGCAACGGTGAGTATAAAAAAACCGGGTCAAAACTCTGATACCTTCACGTCGAGCGCATCGCGCAGGGCGTTTCCGATAAACATGAAGGCAAGCACCATCAGCATGATGGCGACCCCGGGCAGTATGGCCAGGAAGGCATAATCAAGCACGATATACCCATAATTTTCTTTGATCATCGAACCCCAGGAGGGAACAGGAGGCTGTACACCGATTCCCAGGAAACTCAAACCTGCCTCCATCAGGATCGCGGAGGCGAAGTTGGCGGCAGAGATCACGATAACGGCTGCCATCACGTTGGGGAGGATATGGTGAAATATGATCCTGAAATTTGAAAAGCCAAGCGCCCGGCCTGCCTCCACGTACTCCTTTTCGCGGATGCCGAGTATCTGCCCCCTCACCACCCGGGCAACTTCAACCCACATCGTGAGTCCTACAGCTACGAAGACCTGCCAGAACCCTTTGCCCAGTGCGAATGTAATCGCGATGACCAGCAGCAGGGTAGGGATCGACCATACAACAGTGATGAACCATACGATCAGGTTGTCGATCCATCCCCTGAAATATCCTCCCACAGCACCGATTGAGATGCCGAGAACCAGTGAGATAAATACGGAGATGAAGCCGACCGAGAGACTTACCCGGGTCCCGATCATCAGCTGGCTCAGGTAATCGCGTCCGAACCGGTCGGTCCCAAGCCAGAACCGTTTGGTTACCGGGGTCAGGCAGCGACTGGCCGGCAGAACCAGGATGGGCATGGAAACTGCAGATGACTCGGAAAACTCTGTATAGTATACGCTGTCGCCCTTCACCCGGTAACTGCCGATGGCAACCATCTGGTTGGCGCTTCTTGATCCCCATATCATTGTGCTGAAGATACCGGAAGCAGGGTCGGCCGGATCGCGACTCACGGGAAGGAAGGTGACAGAGAATCCTGGCTTTTTCAGGCCCAGTTCAAGGTGCTGATCGTTCGCGTATGGCGATGGATCGGGCGTTATGAGATAACCCAGGATGGCAATAAGCAGGGCCACCCCGAGGAACAGCAGTGACCCGAAACCAAGCCTGTTCTTCCGGAATTTCTTCCAGGCCAGTGCACTAAGAGAGCCTGAGGCAGTATATTTCGCTTTTTTAAAAAACACCGGAGATTGATGCATTGTTATTTGGCAAATTTAGAAATTTCCGTAACTTTGCAGCCTCAAAATGGTGGATGTAGCTCAGCAGGTTAGAGCAACGGATTGTGGTTCCGTAGGTCGTGGGTTCGAGCCCCATCTTCCACCCTACTTTTTTATCTCCCCTTGAAAACCTGTCTTGTAGGCGTCAAATGATTGCTTCAGGTAGGCATCTTCTCCGAAATATTTGATGACGATTTCGAAATTTTCAGGTCCCTGGAACCCTGATACCATCGTTAAATAGTTGCCCTTCTCATTCAGAAAAACATAGGAGGGGTACGACATTTTATTTTTAAGCAGTTCATTGGCAAGCTGATGGGTGCTCCTGCGGTTCGAAGGGCTTGGATTGACAAACTTCACTCCGTCAATCACCACAGTGTCTTTTCTTTCCGCATCCAGCTTCACACAATAGAAATGTTTCTGCATGTATTTCGCGATTACCGGGTTGGCGAAGGTCTCAGAATCCATCTTCTTGCACCATCCGCACCAGTCGGTATAAACGTCGACAAACACCTTTTTGGGCTTCTTCTTGTTCAGCTGATAAGCCTCTTCAAAGGAATGCCACTTGATTATTGATTCCTGCGGGGCCGCCTTGCTCTTCTCCTGCGCCTCAGATTTGATGCCCGGAAAAAGACAGAAGGACCCTATGATCAGAAGTAATTGAAGTTTTTGCATCGTTTTGATTATGGTTTATAAATTGAAAAATTATGAATGGCGGTCGATCTCGCGCTGGATATCCTTCTGCTTGAGCGTTTCCCGTTTGTCGTAGGAGTGTTTTCCCCGGGCAAGCGCAATATTGAGCTTGGCAAGCCCCCGCTCATTGATGAAAAGAAGAACCGGGATGATTGTGAATCCTCGTTCCTTGACTTTGGTAGCCAGCTTTTTAAGTTCTCTCTTTGTGAGAAGGAGTTTCCGGTCACGCTTCGCCTCATGGTTGTAGTGGGTGCCAAATGTATATTCTGCAATATGTATATTTCTGACAAACAGCTCTTCTCCTGTAAAGGTGCAGTATCCGTCAACAATAGAGGCCTTTCCGTCGCGGATCGATTTTATCTCCGTACCGGTTAGCTGGATCCCTGCAGTAATCTCCTGTTCAAGGAAATACTCATGCGATGCCTTTTTATTTCTTATGTTGACGGTTTTCTCCATTATTTTTTTTCAGGCATAAGCACAACGCGCACATAATGACCGGGGTTGATCAGCTGCTCGGCGGCACGCTGAAGGTCGCCAACGGAAACGCTGTTTACCCGATCCCTGAAATTCAGGATTGTGGCCGGATCTGTTTTGTCGTAATAGATCGATTCCATCCTCGACAGCCAGAACTCATTCTTCTCGACATCGGTCTCGCGGCTGCGGATCAGCGCCTCCTGTGCTTTTTTCAGGTCAACCCCGGTAGGACCGTTCTTCCGTATCTTCTTGATCTCGGAAAAAACCGCCTTGGTCAATTTGTCGGTTGTTTCGGGGGAACAGCCGAACAATACCACAAACTGGAATGTGGACTGCGGATAGTGGTCGGGGTTGAACATCACCTGCGGCGAATAGACTCCGCTCAGCTTCTCCCTGATCACCTCTATCAGCTTGATGGAGATGATCTCCTTAAGCATGCTGAGCGCCATCAGATTCTTGCTGTTCCACTCGAACTTCTCCGACATCACGATGCCGACCATGCTCTGGGGGTCGCTCCCCTTCTGAAAGGTCAGGTTGGTAATTCCGGGAGGAATGGTGGGAGAGGTGTCTTTCCATGTTTCGCTGCGTCCCGTGGATGGCAGGTTTCCGAAATATTTTACGATCAGGGGGGTAATGGAGTCGATGTTGAAGTTACCGGCAAGGAAAAATTTGAAATCCCCTGCATCGGCAAAGCGGTCGCGGTATATCCGGTCGATCTTGTCGAGGCTCACTTCGCTTAACTGGGCAGGAGAAGGGAAGATCACCAGGCGCTTGTATCCGGGATAAACCGTTTTAAACAACGTGTCGTAGAAGGCCATTACCGGGCTGCTCTTCATGAATTTCATCTGGTTCTCCATCTGGGACATAAAGGCCTTGAAGGCGGTCGTGTCTTTGCGCGGAGCATCGAAATAGAGGTAAACCAGCTGCAGCAGGGTCTCAAAATCCTTAGGGGCGCTGTTGCCCCGGAAGCCTTCGCGTACATCATCAATGTAGGGACTCACCTGGAGGTTTTTCCCTTTCAGCTTCTTCTCCAGTTCAACATTGTCGAAATTGCCGGCGCCACTCATGTCGATCACCTGCGAGGCATAGTTTGCCGACATGAAATCCGCTTCGGGAACCAGCGAGGTGCCTCCGGGACTGTATCCGGAGATCAATATTTCATCATTCTTAAAGGTGGTTGATTTAAGCACAACTGTTACACCGTTTGACAGTATGATCTCTGTGAATCCGATCTCTTTGTTCTCTTTTACAGCAGTGATTTTTGCAGGCTGAAGTTCTTTTGTAACGAGGGGCTCCTCCCTGAATTTATCAACATAGGGCTGGAGGTCGCTGGTTTTCGACCTGCTCACGATGGCAAGAACATCCGCAACCGTGGGGACCATCACACCCGGTTTCTCAGGCGCCATGATCACCATGGCCATGTTGTCGTCGGTAACCCAGGTTTTTACCAGCTCATTGATCTCTTCTACTTTAATTGTGGGCAGCAGGTTTTTAACATATTTGAATTTCTTCGCTGCACCGGGAATGGGGTCACCCGAGAGGTAGTTGTTCACATACTCTCCGGCGAAATTGGCCGATTCTGTCTTGTCCGATTCCAGTGAGGCCTTTTCGTAAGCGCTGAAGAGCTCCTCTTTCTGCCGTTCAAATTCGGTGGAGGTAAAGCCAAACCTTTTTACCCGTTCATTTTCTGCAAGCAGCGTCTCGAGCGATTTGTCAATCTGGTTCTCTTTGGGCATCGAATTCACAACATAGGAGTCTTTGGTGCGGGCCAGGAACTTACCGTAACTCGTGCCTGCAAAAATATAGGGTGATTCAGGTTTCTGCGAGATCTCACCCAACCGCTGATTCAGCATGCCGGTGAAAAGCTCTGCCATAAGCTGTTCCTTGAAGTCGCCAAGATTTTTCACCGTCTTTGCAGGATGCTTGTAGAACATCAGCACCATGTTCTCAGTCGCCTCCTTGTCAGTCGTGATGGCGATGAGCGGCTCTTTGTTGTCGGGCAGGTCGTATAATACCCTTTCTCTTGGCTGTGCAGGATTACTGAGACCGGAAAAATGGGCCTTGATCCGCGCTTCCACCTGCGTGGGGTCGATGTCGCCCGTTACAACGATCGCCTGCAGGTCGGGGCGGTACCAGTCCTTGTAAAAGCTGCGCAGGGTCTCGTGTTTAAAGTTTTCCAGAACCTCGATTTTTCCAATTGGCAACCGTGTTGCATAACGAGAATCCTTGAAGATCACCGGCAGGAATTTCTTCATCATCCTATCCTGGGCTCCGAGACCAAGCCGCCACTCTTCCACGATGATGCCACGCTCCTTGTCGATCTCCTTGCCGTCGAGTTGTGCATCGTGAGCCCAGTCTTCGAGTACCTGGTAACCTTTTTCAACCAATGTGCTGTCGTCGGTGGGGAGCTGGAGCATGTATACGGTTTCATCGAAGGATGTGTAGGCATTGATGTCGGCGCCAAATTTTACTCCGGTCTTCTGAAGAAAGTCGATCAATTCATTCTTCGGGAAGGATTTTGTGCCATTAAAGTTCATGTGCTCCATGAAGTGGGCGAGTCCAAGCTGATCTTCGTTTTCGAGAATAGATCCTGCATTGACTACAAGCCTCAGTTCAACACGTTTTTCCGGCTTTTTGTTTTGTTTAATGTAATAGACCAGTCCGTTATCGAGTCTTCCGATCTTTACAGAAGGGTCGATGGCGAGTTTAGTAGTTAGGTCGAGAACGCTTTGCTGGGCAGTAAGAGGTAAGGCAAAAGAGACCAGAATGGCAAAAATCGCCAGTGTTGAGAGATGCTTTTTCATGGGAGCGGATTTTTAAAAGGTGCACGAATTCGTGTGCAAGTTAATCACTTTTTAAAAATTCCGCAAATGGCATTCGCAGACATCAGATTTTCAGACTGATGCCAAACAGAAAATTGATCAGTGCCTGGGGAAAATAACCATTTGCCTCGTAATGCTGGTTGCTATAATAGTATTGGTACACCCATGCATTCGACTCATAATGTACGTTAAAAAGGTTGTTTACTGCGAGGTTGAAACCAATCTCTTTGAGCAGTTTCGTTTTCAGGGTATACCCTGCAGAGATACCGTTCACAAAATAGCCGTTCAGTGATCGTTCCTTGCTGCCGGTGTTGTCGATGAACTGAGGGCCGATATAGCGGGAATTAAGGCTCAGGCTGAGGGTTGAAACAGGGTTCCAGGTAATAATACTGCCCAGGATCACATCCGGTGAAAAGGAGAGACTGGTTTCTCCTGGCACAGTGGCTGTCTGACCCGTGAATGTCCAGGTGGAGTCATAGCTGTCGACATATTCCGTGAAATCAAGAATCCTGTTGCGGCTAAGTGTCGCATTAACATTCCACTTCAGTTTCCTGAATATATCGATCCCTGCCGAAACCTCAAGGCCCAGGCGGTAACTGTGGGGTACATTCACCATCACTGCTTCCCCCACACTGTTTATCTCACCGGTAAGTACCAGCTGGTTGTGGTAACTCATATAATAAACATTCGTGTTGACGGAGAGATGGTTGAGTGTGAGACTGTACCCGGCTTCACAGTCATAGAGGGTTTCGAAGGTCGGTGTACTATCAGGATCGGCATCCTTATAGTTATTGCGGCTTGGTTCACGGTTCGCAACGCCAAAGGAGGCATAGAGGTTGTGTTTGTCACTCAGACTGAAAAACACACCCGCCTTGGGATTGAAGAAATTGAAGCGATGGTACTGATCCAGGGCACGCTGATCATCAAGGGTTCCCTCCATCTGATAACCGACATATCGGTACTGAAGATCGGCAAATAGCGACACCGGCTTCAAAATCTGCCAGGTGACTTTAGTGTATATGTTAAAGTCCTTCTTCAAACCTGTATTGTAATACCAGTTCCTCTCATTATTGCCGTTGGAGGCATATTCGGCCCAGACAACCTTACCAAAGTGCTCGCCAAAATAACGGTTCCAGGCCCCACCCACAGTGATCTTCAGCTTTTCGGGAAGCGTGTAGTTTGTGGAAAAGGTAATTCCGCAGAAATCATTGTCCATCATCTTCCTGTTTACCAGGTTTGTTGAAGTGATGGTATCGCCGCCAATAATGACATCCTTTAACCCGTAGGCCGCAAATGGCTGGTCCTGTTCGTAATTCTCATAATAACCCCGTCCCCTGGTATAATGGAGGGCGGCGTTGAAATTCCAGTTTTTAATTAATTGTTGAGAAAAGATCAGCTGGTAGTGGTCCTGCTGGTAGTTGTCGGTTTGGTTGTCGTAATAGGCGAGGTTACCGCTTTTATCGGTATACTGACCGGCCGGGTTGTAGGTGCGGTTTCGCGGCAATGAATCTTTGGGTACACCGTACCAGGCCTGGTATGTGCGTTCATAGCCCGAAAAGGTTATCAGTTTGAGGATTGTGCTTTTCCCAAAGTACCCGGCCGACAGATAGTATGATTTCAGGTTGGAAAATGCACGGTCGATATAGCCGTCGCTATGCAGGTAGGAGAGGCGTCCGTCGACACAGAATTTACTTGCCAGCAGGCCGGTACCAAACCTTACAGTGGTTTTCAGGGTGCCGTAGGATCCTCCTGAGAAGTTGAACTCGCCGTACGGATCCTGGTTGAGGGTTGAGGTGAGCATGTTGATGGAGGCTCCGAAAGCCCCGGCGCCATTGGTGGAGGTGCCAACCCCGCGCTGAATCTGGATGTTCTCGGTGGAAGAGGCAAGGTCGGGCATATCCACAAACCATACTCCCTGCGATTCGGCGTCGTTGAGCGGTACTCCGTTGATGGTAACGTTGATTCGCGTCAGGTCTGTACCGCGGATGCTGATGCCGGTATAACCCACACCGTTCCCTGCATCTGAGGTAACCACAACGCTCGGCGAGGTTTGGATTATGTAAGGCAGGTCTTTGCCCAGGTTCACCGAGGTTATCTCCTTGTTGCTGATGGTGGAATATGTAGTCGGGTACTTTCCCTGGGCCCGGGTGGCGAGGATGTTTACCTCCTCGCCAAGAACCGCGGCTGGTTCAAGCGCAAAATTCAGGGTGGTATCGTGAGAAACCACGAGGGCCATCTTCATGGTTTCATATCCCACAAAAGAGACTTTCAGGAACACCTTGCCACGTTTGATGCGGTTCAGAGTATAACTGCCCTGCGCATCAGTTACACCCGTTGTTGCTGTGTTTTCCAATACCAGATTGGCTCCCGGCAGCGGAGCCGAAGTCAGCTTGTCGGTCACTTTTCCCCGGATGACAACCTGTGCATCAGCACTGTTAATACAAAGGGCCAACCCGAGGGTTAGCATGCAGGCAGCAAAGCCTTGCAGCACGCAAAATCTTGTCTGAGTTTTCATTGAACTTATGTTTTCCTACGCCGGCATTACCCGGATCAGGTTCATGGGGTATATTCTCAGCCCTTGTGTTAAGGCACCCCCTTTGGAGAAATATCAGTGCAAAGATAAAAAATATGGCGAAATATTTACCTTTGTCACCTTGTCACCTTGTCACCACATCACCATGTAACATATGAAACTCTTAATCATCAACGGACCGAACCTAAACCTGCTGGGCAGCCGCGAGACTGCGGTATACGGTGATCAGAGTTTCGAGGCCTATTTAAAGAAGCTTCGGAAACATTTTCACGAGATTTCCATTGAGTATTTTCAAAGCAATATCGAAGGGGAGATTATCAATGCAATACAAAACGCGGGATTTCTCTACGATGGCATCATTCTCAACGCGGGAGGCTATACCCACACCTCTGTAGCCATTGCCGATGCAGTTAAGGCGATAAAAACGCCGGTAGTTGAGGTGCACATCTCCAATACCTACGCACGGGAACCCTTTCGCCACACCTCATTTATTGCTGCCAATGTAAAAGGCATCATCATCGGATTCGGGATGGAGTCCTACAGACTTGCGGTGGAGAGCTTTGCGGGTTTGGGATTATGAGGTATAGAACTTCTTGAGGTTAAGATCCGAAAATCTCCTTCTTCCTTTCAGGTAATATTCAACCACGATATTCCTTCCGTAAATATCCTTCATCGAACCGTGTCTGAGCATCTTGCGCTTCTTTCGTGTGCGGCCGAATGACCTGTAGAAACTCATGTGTGCGCGGGATACGGCCCAGAAATCCTGGAAACCAGCCTGGAACAGAAATTTGAAAGCAGCTATCCCGTCGAGAAAGAGGCGAACGGCAAATACTTTGTAGAGCCTGTCGTCGGGCAGGTTTTTGTAAAGAAGAATGAAGTTGTTGCGAAAGTTGAGGTAAGTCTTGCGCCACGAAACCTTGGGAAGTGTTCCGCCTCCGATATGAAATACCGTTGAGGCCGGACAATACATGATCTTATACCCGTTGTTCTTGAGTCTCCAGCAGAAATCTATCTCCTCCATGTGGGCGAAAAAATCCTCGTCCAGACCGCCGAATTCATGAAAGAGCTCCGCACGCACAAAAAGACAGGCGCCGGTAGCCCAGAAAATCTCGGCATAATCGTCATACTGGCCATGGTCCTCCTCAATGGCAAGAAATATCCTTCCTCTGCAGAAGGGATAGCCGTACTTGTCGATATATCCTCCGGCAGCTCCGGCATATTCAAATTTCTTGGGTTCATGGTAGGAGCGGATTTTAGGCTGACAGGCGCCAATCTGCGGGTCGCTCTCCATGAGTTCGATAACCGGCGTGATCCAGTTCTCCGTTACTTCAATGTCGGAATTAAGCAGGATATAATAGTCGGCCTTTACCTGGCTGAGGGCAAGGTTGTAACCCCGGGCAAATCCTCCGTTTTCTTCGTTCCGTATTATCCTGATAGAGGGAAAATTTTCTTCAAGGAAGGTGACGGAATCGTCAGTGGAGGCATTGTCGGCAACAATGATCGCGGCTTCCCGGGCGCTGTGCTGGATTAAAACAGGAAGGAACTTCTCCAGATATTTTCTTCCGTTCCAATTCAGAATTACTACAGCAACATGCATCTGAGGACCAATTTACAACAGGTGAACTATCCGCCTGTTCAGATTCAATAACGAGGTAAAGGTAACAATATTACCCTATACTAAACCGAAAATGCTGAAGATTATCAGAACTTACAGGTTGCTGGTTGGCAGTGCCCAGGAAGAGTCTTCAACCTCGCCCCAGGCGTTGATGATCTGTGTGTCGCCGAGATCCAGAGGGGCATAGATCCTGCTTCTCAGGAATTGCTGCCAGCGGGGTTCGTAAACTTCGCCAATGGCATCGGAATGGAGCAGTGCGAAATCGGCGGTGACCATATCCTGAGAATAGAAAACGAATTTTTTATTCCGCTGGGTAACGTTAAGGGTGTAATACTGCCAGATCTCATAGGGGTAGGAGCTGGGCTCATTGTAATGCCCTTCACGCGTATTGGGAGGACCGTAAAGCAGGTAGACACGACCGCGGTCGGTCTGGTAACCCTTTTTTACCGGTGTTCCGAAATTCTTCTGTACCTTGATAACCTCCTGGTTGTAAGCCAGCCACCTTTTCTCGGGGTTTACCTGGTCGCGTTCCTGCCAGAAGGTATAGAAAAACTGCTGGAGGGTCTTAAGGTCTGATTTTTTTACGGAACCCCTGATGAAGGACTTCTCCAGTCCGGTGGCAATGGGATAGGTGCTGTTGATGTAGTCTTTCAGCGTGTCCATGTTGGTGATCTTCTCCACGAAGGTATTCCCTATCTCTGCTGTCTGAACATCGGTCAGCGCCATCTGTGCTGATGGGTTCGAACGCTGGAAGAACATCTTTTTAGCCGCCATTACCTCGTTCTGCTGGTTTCTGATCTCCACAAACAGGTTGTAGTTACCGGTAGCCAGTTTCTCAACACTGAGTTCCGCCAGCAGGACTGTGATCTCCTTTGCTGTCTCTTTCTTAATCTTGGAGTATTCGATGAGCTTCATGCCGTTTTCAAATGCCTCGATACCATAACTTATAATATACTTCTGATCCTTTCCGAAAAGTTTATCGGCATTGTAAACTTCACTGTAGAAAACCATTTTTTGTTCGGCGGGCGGGTAAAATGAATAGACATGGGGCTTCAGATCGTAACCGCTTTTGGTCAGATCGCCGGGCGTTTCGGTTTTGGAATAGGACTGAACAAGTTCTATTCCCGAAAAGGAGGGTTTATCGGCAGGAAAATCAACCACAATCTGCTGGGTATAGGGAACCGCCTGAACCGTTTTGTTGTTGTCGGCAAGCTTGATCTCGAAATCGTAGGAACCGTTCGGAACCGAAAACCGCTGCTGATCAATGTCACTGAAGTTTACTTTTGTGGTATCGTCAATCTCGGATGTGAAAAAATCATATTTCTTGAAAGCCTTTATCTGTCCGTCCTTTGTAAAAGTCATAATGATATTCACAGAGGCCTGGAACTTTCCGTTTGGTTTCTTTACAAAGGCGACGGAGTTGGCCGCAATCGAAAGGTAGGTCTCGACATAGGGCCCTTCGGGTGAGTTAAAGGCGGCGTAGGTAAGGAATGCCCATAGGTTGCGGGCATTGGTTGCATCGGCAAAGCCAAACATAATTATGATCAGGATAAGCGATATTTTTTTCATAGACCGGTAGATTGGAAATACAATAACGCAAAGATAAGAGAGATGGTATGAAAATGCAACTTAAATCGGTGAAGCCGGATGAACGGCAGGCAAAACAGGAATCCTGCCCATGATTCGAAAGCTTTGTTGGTTTTCGATTTTTGTGTACTTTTGCACCTCGAAAGACCCATTTCAGGTAAAAGGATAACCTGAATGTATCAGGAGAGGTGGCAGAGTGGTCGATTGCGGCGGTCTTGAAAACCGTTGAGGTGCAAGCCTCCGGGGGTTCGAATCCCTCCCTCTCCGCTCCCGCGTCACGCGTCACGATTAAAACCTCTGCGTAACCTGCACATACAACCTCTGATACTGGAACTCCTTCTCGAAGGTTCCTTCGAAGTATAGCGAGCAAGAGAGTTTTTTAATGATTCTCCAGGTCAGGTTCACCTCTCCTACATTTTGTACCTGTGAATACTCGGAACTTGTGTACGTGTAATTGGTATAGCGATAATTCAGCGCACCGTAAAGCTTGCCTGCAACAAGGTCGCGTGATATGCCGAATCCGTAAACCTGTCCGGAGATGTAACTCGTTTCGAGCAGGGTGGCTGTGATGGTGGCAGAGACCCCCAGCCAGGGGATCTGGCTGTAGGTGAGGTAGGCATTGAGATTTTTCGAATCCCTCGGGTCGTTTTTCTGAAACCGGTAACCTACCGTGGCGCCAATCGTGAGTTTGCTTGCCGGGCGGGCAGTAACCTGGAAAAGGTATCCCTGGGTCGTCTCCATCTCGAGCAACTGGTCGATGTAACTCTTGTAGGTTTCGTAGTAGATCACGTTGGTGCGGGCACTGTACGACAGCGATACCGAAAGCTGCCTGATGATCCGCCAGCGGAGAGACAGGTAAAGGTTCGACAGTTTGGGAGAACTGCTCTCCTTATATGTGCTGTCGGTCTTGTCCATCACATTGCTGTAGAAGTCAACCTCCGCAGAACCAAAGAAATTTACATTCGGTATCACTGCATTGGAATGCTGAAGATAGGCAAAGCGGCGGTCGGTATTACCTGCGTTGGTTTGCTGGATAATCGCAAGGGTCGTCTGGATCGGTCCGTTTTTCGTTCTCGCCTCATGGGCAACAAAGGCTCCATACTGTAAAAGATTGAAATTAAAGCTGTAGTCGCGGTAATCGGGGCGGGAGCCTGCAATTATTCCAATGATGAAAGGCTTGAACCGCATCTCGAACTGCAACCCGTCGTTGGCGCCCATGTTGGAGATGAGCGGATTGATCTTTCTTCCCACCAAAAGTTTAAACTTTTTGCTGAATTCGTAGCTTACATTCAGGTTGTAAATCTTCAGCGCTGTAAAGACGTTGCTCTGTACCTCTCCCCATTCGGAAGGTTTGTGGTAGAAGGAGATATAGCATTCCGACGAAAGGCCGGTGTTCCCGAAATTGTTGCCGATGAACGACAGGGTGTACTGGAACCGCTGTATATTGACCGCCGGAGTGTTCGAGAAATTCGAATAGGAGGCGACCGAGAGATACCCGGTGATCATCTGCCTTGATTTCACGATCGGGGCCGGGATGGACGCATTGACGGTATCAGAAAGCTTAACTTCGGGCTGAACAACCGGAGGCGCGACGACCACAGGAGGGTTTGCCGGCTCTTCTGTTTTGGCAGGAGCAGGACGGCTCTTCAGGTTGAATATCTTATCGCTGGTTTTGACAGTATAACCCGGAAGGAGGCTACATACGCAGGATGTGGAAGAGCGCTCCTTTACGGTAAGCGATGCAACGAATTTCCCTCCTTTGCTGAGGTAAAGTGTGTCGCCGGGCTCAATCCCTGCGGTAGAGCTGAATTTAACATAGACGCTTTGCGATGTCACA
>CAYHCQ010000004.1:0-57594 GCA_964355115.1 uncultured Prolixibacteraceae bacterium
TCTCGAAAACCAACGGCGGCATTCCTTACCGTGTATTTATTGATAGGCAGGAATCCTGCATACTGGATGATTTCCGGGTCGTAAAAAAACCTGATCTTGGGACTAATGGCTCCGATTGTGGGATCCGATTGCATTTTTTCGACCAGTGGTTCAAGAAAGCCCTTGTCAACAATTGTGTCGTTGTTAAGCAGCAGCACATAATCGCCCCGGGCCCGCATGATTCCCTGGTTGTTGCCGCCGGCAAAACCCCAGTTTACATGGCTGGCATAGAAGGTAACATTGGGAAATCGTTGTTTGATCATTGAGGGATCGTCGTTCGGAGATTTATTGTCGACAATGATGACTTCAATATTGGGATAGGTAACCTTATTGAGTGATTCTATAAAATCGCAGGTAACTTCCGGGTGATCGTAGTTTACGGCAATAATTGAAACAAGCGGGTACTGCCTGGCTTTAGGCAGGGAACTTTTACCCTTGTAAACATTGTAAGTTTCTGCCATGGGGACTAAGGCGCTGTTATTGTTTCAGATATGGATGTCCGTATATTTTCTTGTTGAAGATGTTTTTAACATGCCATCCGATGGCCCTTTGATAAGCACGGGCCAGATCGAACCTGCCCTGAAGTACAAAGTGGGTTGCATTTTTCGGGATTGCGATCAGGCATTGGAAAAGGATGCTGATAATATACCGGAATCCGAATACATTCCTGCGCATATAGAGCAGCCGGCTACGGTTAAGATAGTAGGTCTTGAGCGGGCTCATTTTGCCTGTTGAAACCGATTCCTTATGAAAAATGAGTGAATTGTGAACGTAGTAAATCTTATATCCGGCCTTTCTCAGGCGAAAGCCCCAGTCCAGCTCCTCATAATAGAGAAAGAAGGCAGTCGACATAAGGCCTATCCTGCGGATGGCGCTCCGTGAAATAAGCATGGCAGCGCCATGGGCATAAGCTGTGATGGCATCAGTTTCATACTGGCCGGTATCAACTTCGGCAAAACCAATGGATCTGCTTCTTACAGTATAGGAATTGATGGGTGTAAGCCCGGCATACTGAATGGTATCGGGATTGTGGAAATACCTGATCTTAGGGCTAACGGCTCCAACCGAAGGATCCGATCTCATCTTATCTACCAGTGGTTCGAGAAATCCTGTCGTCACTTCGGTATCGTTATTAATAAGCAGGATGTATTCCCCATGGGAAATTTCTATCCCCAGGTTGTTGGCTCCGGCAAATCCGAGGTTTTCACCGGCTTCCACCAGATTGATCTGCGGAAATTGTTCCTTTATGATTCTGGGATTGTCACCCGGTGCGCAGTTATCAACCACGATGACCTCAAGGGTGGGGTAGGAGCATTTGAACAGGGTGGAAAGCATTTCGCAGGTAACCTCAGAATGCCCGTAGTTAACGGTTACCACGGAAACGAGCGGCAAGTCATCACAATAGGTTGATCTCTTATCCACCTTCTATATTTCTTTTACTGAAACACTTATGTTTGAAAGCAAGATCAGGTTTCCTCAACATTATTGTTGCCTGGTTTTTTATTTCTGTATTGAAAATATGCAGAAATAAAACCCAGCGGAACAAATAATATCAACCCAACGACCATATGAAAAATGACAAACTGCATATAATTGGCTTTTATTCTTGATTTATAATTAATAAAGGGTTTTGGGCCAAAAGTTTCTTCTCCATCTCGGGTGACATAAATACAAAGGCCATACAAGTATACATAATTATCCCTGTCGGAAATTGACCAAAAATTGCATTTCCGTAACTGGCAGCTATGACTCCAAACACTCCACATAGCAAGGCGGCGATTTTTCCCCGAAATTCAGGATCCTTAAGAACAAACATAACAATAAATGATCCCTTTCCAATAAAATACCCGAGAATTAATAAATGGATGTATAGTCCGATTATGCCATTTTCAGCCCAAATTAGCACATACCAACTATCGGTTGCAACATTTGCAAGAAACGACTCAGAAGCATAGAGTTTCGCCCTTGAGCCGGCATGTCCAACACCTACACCAAAAGGCTTATTTCGCAAATAATTCTCAAACAATTTCTGATTCTGGACCCGGACCATATATGATGCGTCATCTTCAGGAGTAAAAGCAGAACGCATACGATAAATCTGATAATTGGAGTTCCCAATATAGGTGTATCTGAAAAAGCCATAGACACTAGCGATTATGACCGTTCCAATAATGATAGCTTTTATATTTTTATTAAGAATAATATATAGGAAAGCTCCTCCAATTGGAACAAACAATGCTCCACGTGTTCCAGAAACAGCCATACCATAAAATCCGAATAGCATAACAAGAGCCCAATAAATTTTTGATTTCCAGCGTTTAGTATTGAGCATGATGATAGCGGCAACGATTCCAATATGACTTAAGGCTGCACCAAACTGACCTGCGTCAGAATAAAATGAAAAAGCTCTAAGTCGTCCTAAAATGATATGTGTAAGGCTACCTCCTGTGTCGAGCCATCGCTGCTCCCATGGATCAGGACCAATCAGGATTTGCTGAGCCGCTTTAATTGCTGCCAATATTGAAATAATACTCCAAACCCGTAAAAAAATTTGTAAATGTCTCGGCTCATTATAAATTAAGAAGAGAAGAGGAAGTATTAATGCCATGTACATACCGATTCCCCTCATTGCAGAAAACCAGGCCATTTTACTGTAGGCCTCCGGGTTAAAAAACCCAAAGACAATAAATATGAACCAGATGAGTGCCAGATAAATCAATTCATTATTCACTAGGCGCAAATCTGCCCGTTTATAAAAGAAATGAAAGAACACAGAAATGTATATCGAAAGTAGGGTAATATCCATAAGGTACCCCAGTTTTATCGGTATATACCGCGTGATACCAATGATAAAAAAATTGAGAATCAGCGCGAATGTCAAACCAATTTCAGGATTCTGAACAAGCCGATAAAAGCTGAAGAATGCAATGGGAATTCCAAAAAGAATAAAGGCGATAGCAAACCCTCCTTTTGCCAGAGCAAAACCAGTTACGATCGATAGAATTGCAATTGTCCCGAAAATAGCTGGGTTTTTTAAGTACTCTGCACCTGAAGGCCGGTAAAAAGGGTTTGTGCTCACCGGTATAGTTTTTTTGATTTGAAATTTTCTAAAATTAAACCAATTGCATTTTTGTAAACACTAAATCCTGATGTAAATATGGTGATAAAAGATATTTTCACCTCCCTGTACATATAATAGTATCCTATGATAATTCCTACGACGGCGAAAAGACATGAGACGGTTGCAACATAAAACAGCAATGTGGCAACCGGCATGGCGGGAAAGACATAATGGAATCCAAATATGACAATGATATCTCCAACTATATTAAATGATGTCATGAAAATAAGTTTGATCAGATTCATTTGTGGTTTGTTTAAACTGTCCAGAGATATTCCAGTAAACCGATCAAGGGGGAGTAAAACAGAATACACAATAAATGGCAGCATAATAAGGGAGAGGGCGTCAAGCGAAGCGAGGTAGTTTGCACCTCCCAGAAAAATGATAAAGTGTTTTTTCAAAAAGAAACTGATAATTGCGATCACAATAAATAGGTATATTATAGCTCCTGTATAGGAATAGAAAATTCGCTTAAATTCAGGAATATTATTTTCAATACTCGCCCTGGAAAGTTTCGGGTAGGCTGTTGTTGCAAAACTAATCAAAGGAATTTCAATCAATTCGATGAATTTCAGTGGAATAGCATATAAGGCAACCCCGGTTGGTCCGCAATAACCACTGAATGAAATTATAAAACTGTCAGCCCCTTTTAACAGACTGCTTCCAACCCTGGTAAACATTGAATATCTTCCGAAAGCAAGAAGAGTATTGATGCATTTTTTATTGTAATGTTTAATGTACTCCATTCCCGTCCATTGTTTCATAATACAAAGCAGGGATGTCGCCAAATTGGTTAAAATGTAGATAATCACTACATCAAAAACGTGGATTGTTTTTAAAAGATATGAGAAAATAATGATTAACAGGAAAGAGCAAAGATTAAAAAAACGTATCCAGAAGATTCTTTTAAACTGCAAGTCAGATTGCAGAATTGACCAAGCATAATTCCATGGTAAATTTACCAGGGCCAATATAGGATACCAATAAAAAAACAGGTCATACCCACTCTTGGTAATCTGTTCACGGAAAGCCAGTAAGACAATCCACAAAATCACACAAATGATCCCTAAGAGAACCAGCCCGAGTACCCAGCTTGATCCCAGAAAGCTCTTTTTCTCCTTTTCGTCTGGGGTTGTCAGAAATCGGACTAAAGCATCTCGGGTCAAGCCGAACCGTAACATATCGATCAAAGAAGCTGGAGCAGTAAACAGGACCCACTTACCGAATTCAGGAACGGGAAGCATCCTGAGTAGGATCATAAAAGAGAGTAATCCCATAACAGCTGTGGAGAAATTTGCTGCCAGGGATAAGAAATTATGGTCATTTAGTATTTTTCTTAAATATATTATAAAAAACAAAGTCAGAAGAATTTTAAAAAACTTTATACCGAGTTTGTATCCCTGAATTGAAATAAAAATATCCGCTTCATCGTCCGGTAAAACTGTGATCTGAATTTAGGGATTTCTCCGAAAATAATATCCAGATAGATCGGGTCTATTCCATTAAGTACAATTAGTTTTTTATTAGCAAAAATCGATTTGAAAAGATCCAGGGCATTGGAATCTGCTTCAGTCCAAGACCTGTTTGCCCTTGTCACTAAAAGCGCAAGATCGAATTGCTGAATAAACTCCAGCGAATAACTGTTATTAATCAATGACGGAATTTCGACTATAACGTAGTTATATGCCTCAGGATCAATATAATTGTTTTCCGCTAAAATATCCTGTAGCCCTTTGGCTTCATAAAACGTTTCCTTTACAGTATAGGGAATCTCCTCATCTGAAGGCGGAATTAATTCTTTATAAGTCTGGTAATTAAGGTTGTTGTTGAAATTTTTATTGTGATTTAAAAAAAGCACCGAATCTCCATAAGATTTCAATTTTCGTGAAATTTCTCTCACTATGGTTGTTTTGCCCTCTGCGTTCCTAGTGCTGATAACAAGCACCATCACAGGCTTATTCACCTTATTAGGGGCATTTTCAAACAAAGCTAATTTAATATTTTGCGTAAGTATTTCTACCAGTCTGGGCAAGATGAAACCAACATCTACCGAATAAATTTGTTTAGAGATCTTCGGATATACTCCGGCTAGTTTAAGCTTAATAAGTTGTTCCGCTTTTTCAGGAGTTTTGATTGAGGTATCGAAAAATTCAAGTGCTATGAAAATAATTAAAATCAGGAAAAATCCGAGAATACCAGAGATGAGCACAAAAAGAAGAGAATTTGACCTGATAGGGTTAACCGGATAGTATGGGGGGTCAACGACTTTGATATTGGTCGAAAGTTCATCATCTTGCTGACGAAGTTTCGCGAGGTTGAGGTCATGTAATAGTTGTAGAAATTCGTTTTCTGTTACACCGATTAGCCGTTCGATTCTTTTTATTTCTGCACCTAATGGAGCGAAAATTTCATATAATTTCTGGAAATGTAGTTTCCGATCAGAAAGGACTCGCATTGCAGCCCTGCTTTCTTCGAATGCGATCACATTTGTAAGCCAAGCATTGAGTACATCCTTGAGAGGCAGGCCCTCAACACTATTATTTATAAGATATAATCTATCAATGTTTGCCTTAATATCTCGTTTGAGGCGATCAATCCTTTGTTGTTCTGCTGCCAGTTGATTTATGGTGGCAGAATCGTTTGCCTTGTCAATTTCAAGGTTGGCTATTTGCATCATTGCTTCGCCAAGTTCGCCCCTTAATCTGAGTATTGCGCTTGTATTTATAGAAAGTTTTGCATGAGCTTCCAGTTTTCGTTCAATCAATTTAATTGCTGCATCTGCTGCTGCCAGTGCGATTTGCTTGTTTTGATAAGCTACATCCAATTCTTCTTTTGTGATAGAAATAACTTTGGTTTGTTCGTAATAGTTAATGATTTTATTTCGTTCATTGAAAATGAGGAGGTCTTGTTCTGCTTTCTTCAACCTTTCTGTCGCATCCTGAACCTGACGCTTAAAGTATTGAATGACCGCATCTGTCTGATTTTGCCTTAGAATCTTATAATTGCTTATAAATATCTTGGTTAAGAAAACAAGCGTTTGCTGACATATCCCAGGATCGGGGTTTTTATAGGTCAATTGGATCAGGTCGCTATTCTGGATTCTTTTAACACCGATCGCTTGAAGTGCGGATATACTGTAATATCTGTCATTCACTGAATTCCAGAGGTTATATATGAAATTGTTGTCATTTTGTCTGCCATATGCCAATAAGCGTTTAACTAGTTTGTCGAACATTGATGTGTCGATAGTGACCCTTGGGTTAGATCTTAAAGTATCTGAGAAGGATACATAATCGGCAATAGATGAAGCTGTATCAATTAAACGATTATCAACAGCAGGAGATGGTTCAGGGACTTCATCAAAGTTGTTATTTTCTGGTTGTATGGTAGGGTCTATATAACTATTAAGAGCAAGCTTTTGACCAATATCGATCCTAACATCTGATAGCCTATTTATCCGCATAAATTTTGAAATAGAAAGCCCATTCGATTTTGCGATAGAATAGACCGTTTCTCCGGGTCTTACGACATGATATTTTTTACCTCCGGATATCCTGGTCGCCTTTTGTGTCTTTACTGGTAAAACTGCTGAGAAATCTCCATC
This sequence comes from uncultured Prolixibacteraceae bacterium, assembly GCA_964355115.1. Classification (GTDB taxonomy): domain Bacteria; phylum Bacteroidota; class Bacteroidia; order Bacteroidales; family FEN-979; genus JANXZO01. Next base: position 6,765 of record CAYHCQ010000004.1, read on the forward strand.
ATTTTCAGACTCATCCAATTGCTCCCCGGATGATATTCCTGCATGGCTTTTTGATTTGATTCCTCGTTTCGCTTTCCTTACAATATCCATGATGTCTGCAGGGACTTTAGCCTGAAGATCATCAAAATTCTCTTTAGAAATAAATTGCTTGTTGTAATTATTTAACAGAAGGTGCTGGGCAAGCAATGAAACTGAGACCTCTTCAAGTGTTTGTCTCGACCGGATGAGGTTGATTAGGTTATCATAAATTGAAGTATTGACAATGGCATTGGCAGTAGCTTGCTGCTGTACTGTATAACCAGTATAAACCCCTGTATATATGGTGGTTTCAGACTGATAGCTCCATTGGTTTTTACGTGTAACAAAAAACACGACCGTGGCAATCAAAATAGGGACCAAAATGATCAGCAGCAAGTGTCTGGACAATAATTTTATGAAGTAAACAATCTTCATTATTCTATGTATATAACATTAAATTTAATTCCACAAATCTCTTGCAACAATGAGTATGCATTATATAGCTCTATTCTTGCATCTTCAAAATCATATACCGCTCTTCTATACATTTCGTTAATACGGGCAACTTCATAAAGAGTTGTCTGGCCATTCAAAAACTCTTTTTCAGCCATATCCTTTTGTAATGAATTTGTAATCACATTTTCATTTGAAATTTTCAATTTCCTTTGACTGACAATTAGTTGATTATATAGCAAGACCATGACTTTTCTGATTTCAAGGATGAGGTTCTCCTTAATGGCCATGGATTTCTCTATTTCTTTGGTTACGGTTTTGACACGGTTTCTCCTATCCCAAAAGTCATCCATAGGAATTCTAATACTCACACTACCGAGTGCCCGATAACTATCCTGATAAGTAGAAATAGGATACGTAGGAACTCCACCGATCATTTGGTTATATGTATATGCATCCCAGACATCTGTTTGAAGCAGTCCATCAATATAGAAATTTTGCATCCATTCGCGCTTTGCAGTTATTGTTTTATATTTCCATATGGCGATATCCGCATCTTGAGACTTCAGCGAAGGTGCATATTGAATTGCTGAATCAATCAAGTCTTCAAGGGGTGGGATTCTCTGAATTATATCATCTGTCAATGGGTTAATCGCATCGTTGGTGTTTTTTGTAGTTCCCATGTCATCCTGTCCTTTGCATAGTGAAGGGAAGATCATTAGCCATAGAATCAGTAACCCAATTGGATTTATGGCCAGATGTATTTTGGTGACCATCGAATTTTGCTTAAACATTTTCTTTTTGAATGAAAACTGTAAGTGTTCTAAGAATCAGCTTAATATCACTCCAGAAGGAGTGGTGTTCAGCATAATAGTTATCGAGCGCAAACCGCTCCTCTTCCGACATCACTCCGTTGCGTCCGCGTTTTTCGACCTGCCATAAACCTGTAAGTCCGGCAGGAGCGCGGAACCGGCGGCTCCATTTCTTTTTGGTAAGCGCTTCAGCTTCGTTAAGCGGAAGTGGCCGGTTGCCAACAATAGACATATCGCCTTTCAGTATATTGAACAACTGTGGGAGTTCGTCAATGCTTGATCTGCGAATTAGTTTGCCGACTTTGGTAATCCGTGGATCATCCACGATTTTAAGGAAAGCCTTTTTCGCATTTCTCCTTTTGTTGGCAAGGTTTTCACAAATCTCTTCACCGTCGAAATAAACCGCCGGCGAGCATTTCTGACCGGCAGGCAAGGCTGCGCAATCGCTACATTCTTCATCCACCGTATCGCTGATATACTGGTTCAGGTGGGCAACATCCTTGATTCTGTAATCCGCATCTGGATACATCGAACGGAACTTGTAAAAATTAAAAATCCTATAATTTGAACCCACCCGTTTTGAGATATAATAGACTTTTCCGCGCGACTCGAGCAGAATAGCAACAACCGTAATGAGCATTATCGGAGAGAGAACGATCAGGGCACTACCTGCCATAAGGATGTCAAACACACGCTTTGCAAAGGGTGTATTGTAAGGGGTCATGTCCTCGTCCTGATAGGTATGGGGCTTTGGGACATACTCCGCCTTGAATTTCCGGAGGAAGGCGAGCCGGCTGTGAAAATTAGGTATGCTGATGTTTGACTGGTAAAAGTCATCCACCCCCATATGGTAGGCTTCGGTTTTTGCATCGGAATAACACAAAGGAGATATAACTACAAAGGGTGTCCTGGAATGGATGCTGTTCAGTTTTAGTTTTCTGTAAAAGGCCAGTGCATTGATGCCGGGAAGCATGAATTCACTGATAATCGCATCCAGCTGTCTCGTTTCGTCATAAATAACATCGAAACGGGTATCCTTGTCCATGTCGAAGAGGCGGAATGCATTATCCGTCAGCCAGTAAATTGCCTGAAGTCCGTTTTCCTTAACGGTCATATCAAAAAGGCCCGATTGGCTGAAAAGGTCAATCAGCGCTGGGTCATTTCCGATGTAAAGAACTTTAAGACGTTCGGTAGTGGGTTCAGTCATAAAGGGCTAGTTTCCTCTGCGTATTGAATAAAGTTCTTTCGATTCCATACGTCTCTTGATGCGTACAATAAGTTCCTTGGGATTGAATGGCTTCAAAACGTAATCATCTGCCCCCATTTCAAAACACTTGATTTTATCGGCACTCTCTTCTTTTCCGGAAAGCATGATCAAAGGAATGTCCTCAAAAAAGCCGCTTTCACGTATTCTCCTGATAAATTCGAATCCGTTTAAAACAGGCATTTCAACATCGCATATAATCACGTCGGGAAGATTACCTGACTGAAGATAGAAAAGCGCGTCCATGCCGTTACTCATCGTAGTAACTTCAAAGTCTTTATTGAAGGTGTTTTCGATGATAAACCGGATACTCTTTTCATCGTCAATTGCGAGTATCTTTTTCTTCATGAAATCCTTATTTTGGTAAGCAAATATATTCTATTTTGCAGCTATTGCTAAAAATAGATATTAACAAAAAACGAAAGTTATTGACCAAAAACCTTTGTCTGTAGCCGGTTTCCTTATTTGGTATCAAACAAGTTCTTCAGTGAGGCGAGTTCATCACGCAGGCGCGCGGCTTCAAGAAAATCAAGGGTTTTCACTGCATCCTCCATGGATTTCCTTGTTTTAGTGATGAGTTTCTGAAGGTTCTCTTTGGAAAGGTATTGAACCACGGGGTCGGCAGCCACATCGATTGAATCTTTCTCAACATAGGCGGCAGAAACCTTTCGGTTACCATCTGCAGCAGCCGTCTGGCCCATTATATCGCGTGTTGTCTTTACAATCTGTGTTGGGATAATGTTATTGGTGATGTTATAGGTCATCTGCTTCTCCCGTCTCCTGTTGGTTTCGTCCATCATCCGCCGCATCGATTCGGTGATTTTATCAGCATACATAATAACACGGCTGTTGATATTCCGGGCAGCACGTCCTGCCGTTTGGGTAAGTGACCTTTCCGACCGGAGAAATCCCTCCTTATCGGCATCAAGAATGGCGACCAGCGAGACTTCGGGGAGGTCGAGGCCTTCACGCAGAAGGTTAACCCCGACGAGTACATCAAAGGTTCCCAGGCGCAGTTCACGCAGGATCTCCACGCGCTCCAGAGTCTCCACGTCAGAATGAATATAACGACAACGAATCTCCATCCTGGTAAAATACTTTGAAAGCTCTTCAGCCATGCGCTTTGTGAGGGTAGTTACAAGCACCCTTTCGTTTTTGTTGATCCTCATGTTAATTTCATCCAGAAGGTCATCGATCTGGTTAAGACTGGGCCGTACCTCCACCTGCGGATCGAGCAACCCTGTCGGACGGATCACCTGCTCAACAACCACACCCTGGCACTCCTGCAGTTCAAAATCGGCAGGCGTTGCACTGACATAGATTACCTGGGAAACTTTCGCTGCAAATTCGTCAAATTTCAGCGGACGGTTATCCATGGCTGAAGGGAGCCGGAAACCATACTCAACAAGCGTCTGTTTGCGTGATCTGTCGCCTCCGAACATAGCCCTGATCTGGGGAATTGATACATGACTTTCATCGATTACCATCAGAAAGTCATCCGGGAAATAGTCCATAAGGCAGAAAGGGCGGGAGCCGGGAGCCCTTCCGTCAAAATAGCGGGAGTAGTTTTCTATGCCTGAGCAATAGCCCAGTTCACGCATCATTTCGATATCGTAACTTACCCGGTCTTCGAGGCGTTTTGCCTCCATATCCTTGCCGTTTTCCCTGAAGTAGGCACCCTGCCTGATCATATCATCCTGTATTTCCACAAGCGCCTCACGCATCTTATCCTGTGAAGTAACAAAGATGTTGGCAGGATACAGAGTCATCTGGTCCATAATGAGAATCTTACGTCCTGTTAGCGGATCGAAGGATTCGATACTTTCGACCTCATCACCAAAAAAAATAACGCGGACGGCCGTATCAAGATAGGCAGGAAATATATCCACAGAATCGCCCCTGACCCGGAACTTACCCCGGTTAAAATCTCCCTCAGTCCTGGAATAGAGGCTATTGACAAGCGAATAGAGGAATTTCTTACGGTTCACCTTCTCATTTTGGCTGATACGGATAACATTTTCGCTGAAATCGTCGGGATTGCCTATGCCATATATGCATGAAACGGAGGCTACGACAATAATATCGCGCCGGCCGGAAAGAAGGGATGAGGAAGCACTCAGCCTGAGTTTCTCAATCTCTTCGTTGATTGACAGATCCTTTTCGATGTAGGTATTTGTTACCGGGATGTAGGCTTCGGGCTGGTAGTAGTCGTAATAGGAGACAAAGAACTCAACGGCATTATCAGGAAAAAACTGCTTGAACTCACCGTAAAGCTGCGCTGCAAGCGTTTTATTGTGGCTCAGCACAAGGGTTGGGCGCTGGAGCTCCTGCACCACATTGGCGATGGTGAAGGTTTTTCCGGATCCTGTAACGCCAAGCAAGACCTGCCCCGGATCGCCGCGGTTTATTCCCTCAACGAGCTGGAGGATGGCTTCCGGTTGATCGCCTGTAGGCACGAAATCTGATGTAATCCGGAAATCCATGGGCGCTATTTTGTATATACCAGAGTGGAAGAGATCGGATAGTGGTCAGAGAGCTCAACCTCTGTCTTTTTATATTCAATGGCCCTGAATGCTTCAGAATAAAGAATATAGTCTATTCTGAATGACGGGTATTTTCCCGCATAGGTACTTCCGAAGAAGCCTGTTCCTGCAGCTACAAATGAGTCGGAAAGCAATGATGAAAACTGCCGGTATGTATAAGAGGAGGGAGAGTCGTTAAAATCTCCGGCAAGGATCACCGGAAATGGAGATTCCCGGATATCCCTTAACAGGCTTTCAACCTGTGTTGCCCTGAAAATAAAGGCCTTCCTGAGTTTCCACATCATTTTCTTCGAACCCACTTCGAGCGGTGTTTTTTCCAGTCCCGGCTCGGTGAGATGGGAATAGAAGGAGTAATCGTCGTCTCCGAATCGTATGGATTCAAGGTGGACATTATATATTCTTACCGTTGATCCGTTAATAATAACGTCGGTAAATATTGCATAGAGACTTTTATCGGGCAGTTTATAGGTTCCTGTACGAACGATCGGGTATCTTGAAAAGGTAGCGATTGCATTAATTTTCTGCTTGTTCCAGAAATCCTGGTAATTTTTATAGAAATAGTGCTCAATCCGGAGCGTTTTAGAAAACCGGTCAAGAGTTTTGCTGAAATCCTCGCCAATGGCGAAAAATTCCTGGATGCAGATAATATCAGCATTGTCGGCAGAAAGAAATTCTGTAACCTTACTCCGTGTTTCACTTATTTTAGTTCCACGCTCCACTCCGTAAAGAGAGTGCACATTGAAACTGATCAGTTTAATTTTTTCACGGTTGCTTTCAGCGGGTTCTGAGAATCTGAACGGATAGACAGTTTGCAGTGATTTCCATCCGATCAGGATGACTGCGAGGGAGATTAAGACATACCTTTTCCAGATAACCAGCCAAAACAGAGTAAAAAACAGATTAAGCAGAAGAAAAACAGGGTATGCAAGGCCGAAGAAGGCCAGTATCCATATCTTTCCGGGACTCACAAAACCGGCAGCATAGGAGAGGAGCAGGCAAACTGCAATAAGGAGGTTTGCAATAACCATCAGTATGACAAATAGTGACCTGGACTTTTTCATCTGATACCTCTATGGGAATTAACGTTTTCCGGAAGTCCGGAATAAAAATTCCTTTTCATCCTTTGTCAGACTGTCGTAACCCCCCTTGGAAATTTTTTCAAGGATTTCGTCAATCTTTTTTTGCTTCTCATTTTTCTGAAAATTATACTCATCGTCAGAAACCGGTCGCTTATAAGTATTGTAATCTGCCTTCATCCGGGATTTTTTATTCCTGTTACCGAAAAAATCTTTAAACCCCTGAAAAGCGGTCCCGGTTTTTTGATACGATCCCGATACTAATTTACCGTTTTTCAAAATCATTGCATAAACAAAGCCAAACAGCGCACCCCCGATATGAGCGAGATGTCCGCCGGCATTTCCGGAAGGGATCATGAAAAAATCAAAGATAAAGAGGAAAATGGCCAGGTATACAATCCTAACATTACCAAAAAACAGCAGGCGCATCGAATAACCGGGAACATAAAATGAGATGGCTGTAACAATGGCCATAACGGAAGCTGAGGCCCCCAGGGCAAATGAGACGGGGAGCATGGGAATAAAGACCGGAAAGAGGTTGAAGGCTGCAACATAGGCTAAACCCCCTGCAATCCCGCCAAGGAGGTAAACCGTGAGCAATTTTCCTTCGCTGATATATTCAAGGAATATTTTCCCGAACCAATAGAGCCAGAGCATGTTGAACATGATATGCCAGACATCGGTATGGAGGAACATGTATGAAAGGATCGTCCATGGCCTTTCTGCAAGTGCAGGGATGTAGGCAGGAACTGCAAACATCTGGGTAATCCAGGCAATCGCTAATACTGATTCCGGGTTTCCTGAGAGAAAGACAAACACTTTTATTACCTGGATCAGCAGCCATACGGCCGCGTTGACAATAATGAGCAGGGAGAGGACTGAACCGCTCCGGAAGAACCGTTTTAACTCATCCATTGGATTTGGCGGCGGGTTGTAGCTGTAATTTGCCATAAGTTAAAGGACAGATTTCTTTCTCCAGTACAAGATAAGGAAGAAGCCAAATATCATACCTCCGAGATGGGCAAAATGAGCAACATTATCGGCAGGGTTATTTGATATGCCCGAAAAAATCGCAACGGCTCCGTAACCGATAACAAGCCATTTGGCTTTGAGCGGAAACAGAAAATAGATATATACAAGCATATTGGGGAACATCATGCCGAATGCCAGAAGGATTCCATAAACTGCCCCTGAGGCTCCGATCGTTGGCGTACCTATCTGATCCTGATATAACTGAAGAATATTCTCTTTCGACAGAAGGATGTTGTGATCGTTCAGCGGATTTGCATTCCAGTCGCTGAGGAAAGATTTCAGCTGTTCAAAGAGATCTCTGCTGTGGGGTGGATACTGGTTTACAAAAGAGACGAAGGAATCAATGCCGGGGCTGAGATTATAGGCTGCAACGGCCGTTTCAAGGGAGGAAAAGCTCCACCACTGAACAGCGGTCTGAACGATTGCGGCTCCAATCCCTGTTGCCATATAATAGGTAAGGAATCGTTTCGGGCCCCATACGTTTTCGAGCAGGTAGCCGAACATCCAGAGGGCAACCATATTCCAGAGCACATGAGGAAAATCGGCATGCAGGAACATATAAGTAACCAACTGGTATGGCTGGAAAAGGTCTGATTTGAAATAATGCAGGCCCATGAGTCTTACCAGATCGATTCCAAAGGCACTGTCGAGCGAAATGGTGGCGAGGTAGAACAACCCGTTTATTATCAGCAAGTTTTTTACTACCGGGGGAATGAGCTTAAGTCCGCCCGGGCTATATTGTTGGTCTGTCATGGGAAAAAGATCACAAGAGTTTAAATTTTCGGTTTAGCTCATCTAAGGAAATGACTGTCAGTGTAGGTTTACCATCCGGAGACAATTCGGGAACTTTGCATGCAAAAAGGTTTTCCACAATGGATTCGATTTCAGCCTGTAATAATTTTTTTCCTCTTCTTACGGCAAGTTTTTTTGCAAGGCTTTTGGCCAGTACCAGGTTCGGGTTCGATCTGTTTTCGCGATCGGGAGTTTTCAGAGATTCCACAAGCGACTCAAAAAGTTCATCCAGATTCGAGGTTTTAACGGAAGCAGGAAGAGCGTGTACCACAAAACAGTTGTTGCCGAATTCGGCGATATCGAAGCCGATGGCAGTAAGGTGCGTAATCCATTCTCTCAACAGCTGAGCATCGTCCGGCGTGAGCTGAATTGTATGCGGGATCAGTTGCTTCTGGGAGGCAGATTGCGTTCCGGAAGGCTGATCGAGCATGCGTTCGTAGATGATCCGTTCGTGTGCATGCTGCTGGTCAATGATGACAATACCGGTTTTGGTGTGTGTTACGATAAATGAATTGTGCAACTGAAACGATTTTTTTTGCTCTTCCCGGGCAATTTCCATCAGTTCCGGTTCAGGTGCCGGCAGGGGTATCGGTTCATAAAGCTTCTGCCAGCCTTCTATTGACCCCTTGCTTCTGTCTGACAGAGGTATCTGGGTTTGAGGGGCAATCTTTTTCTCGAATGGATTATAATCAGGATTGATGGTAATGGAGGGAGGTCTCACATTATAATCTCTGGGTAAAGGAGGCAGGTCAAGGCTCTGTTCAGGATTAAAATCCAGGGTGGGGGCGATGCTGAACCTCCCTATCGACTGTTTCACGGCTGCCCGGAGGATAGCATAGATGCTTTTACTGTCCTGAAAATTGATCTCTGTTTTTGTGGGATGTATATTTACATCGATGGTTTTGGGATCAACTTCAAGATACAGAAAGTAGCTGGGAAATGAATCACTTGGAATCAGTTCCCTGAAGGCTGTCTCAACGGCATGATGCAGGTAGGGGCTTTTCATGTATCGTCCGTTGGTAAAGAAATACTGTTCACCCCTGCTTTTTTTTGCGAATTCCGGTTTGCCGATAAACCCGGCGATATTTACGAGATCGGTCTGCTGTTCCACGGGGATCAAACGCTGGCCGTAGGTATTGCCATAAAGATTGATGATCCTTTGCTTCAGGTTCCCAGCGGGAAGCTGGAACATTACTTTATCCTGGTTGTAAAAGCTGAATGAAATATCCGGATTTACAAGTGCCACCCTGAAAAACTCCTCGATGATATATTTCAGTTCCAGCGTATTGGATTTCAAAAAATTCCGCCGGGCAGGGACATTAAAGAAGAGGTTCTTAACGCTGATGGATGTTCCGCTGGGGCAGCTAACAGCCGATTGTCCTTTGAATTCACTCCCTTCGACACCTATCAGTGTACCGATCTCATCACCTGTTCGTTTACTGCGAAGCTCCACCTGTGCTACTGAGGCGATCGATGCCAGGGCTTCTCCTCTGAAACCAAGTGTTCTGATGGCAAATAGGTCATCTGCTGTCCTGATTTTCGAGGTGGCATGTCTTTCGAAGCACATACGGGCGTCACGTTCCGACATACCGCAACCATTATCGACAACCTGGATAAGCATTTTGCCTGACTCCTTTATGATCAGCTTTATTTCAGTAGCACCGGCATCAATGGTATTCTCAAGCAGTTCTTTAACGGCGGACGCGGGTCTTTGCACCACTTCTCCGGCAGAGATCTGGTTTGCAACGGAATCCGGTAACAGCTGAATAATGTCAGACATAATGAAAAAAGGAAGATCGCAAGACCTTCCTGGCATAAGACGCCAAATAAATCAGCTTTAATGACGAAATGTACTTTATTGTTGCTCAGAATTCAATTCTACTTCCGTAAACGGATTAAGAACTGATTGATTAAAACCTGGCCTTGTCCAGGACGGGAAACCTCATCTGCACGAGGTAGAACGACCCATAAAACACCGCACTAAAGAACATGGTCCCCAGAACGTCATTCATAAAGAATGAAATTCCGTAGGTGGTGTCGCGGAAAAATGCGAGGCCTGCTACATAGCATTCAATGAGGCCTGCAAATGACTGAGGATAGAACGGACTGGCCAGCCAGGAGGCAAAGTTGGTTATCAGGAAAAAGATAACCGCCGATGAAACTGAGGCAAGCATGACCGATCCCACATTCACTTTCTTCCGGATCGACAAACCAATGATCACCGTGATGGCAAAACCAAGATAGACAGCGGGTATATTCGCGTGAAGACCAATAACGAGATCGCTGATAAACATCGCGGCGATCGGAAGAACGAAAGCATATTGCTTTCTGTCGAAATAGGTACCGGCAAACAAAGCCATGGCTGCAATCGGCGTAAAGTTTGGCCAATGCGGCAGCAACCTTACCAAGGCTGCCATAAGGATAACTGAGAGAACAACAATAAATCTAGGAGTAATAGATTTATATTTCATTATATATTTAGTTATGAACAGACAAAAATAAGAAATCATTTTAATTAAAGTCAAGTAAAATGAAAAAATGTTTTTATATTTTTGAACATCCTCAAAACCAATAGAAAATATAATGATGGCAGCAAAGAAATTATTTCTTTTTCCAGTATTACTGGTACTTTTCAACACCGGATGCAAAATGAAACAGCCGATTGACACCCTTGTAACCCATGCAAAGATCTACTCCGTCGACTCCCTGAACCAGGTTTTCGAGGCCATGGCGGTGAAGGACGGCAAGATTCTGGAACTCGGAACGGGTTCCTCTCTTGCTGAGAAGTATCGGGCAGATACGATAATTGATGCACAGGGCAGAGCAATTTTCCCTGGATTTATTGATGCTCATTGCCATTTCTATGGCATGGCACAAGGGCTACAGTTTGCAGATCTTACCGGGTCCGACTCTTTCGACGGGGTGCTTGAGCGCATAGCCAGGGCCGATTCGCTGCACGGGGATGGCTGGGTTGTAGGCCGGGGCTGGGATCATAACCTGTGGCAGAGCAAAGAATTTCCCGATAATACCAAGCTCAACGCATTGTATCCAAACCGGCCGGTAATGCTGATCCGGATCGATGGCCACGTTGTACTCGCCAACCAGGAGGCCTTAAAGAGGGCTGGAATAGGAGTGAAGAATATCTATTCGGCTGGAGAGGTTGAGATGAAGATGGGTAAATTAACCGGGATTCTTGGTGAGAATGCAGCCGATAAAATGCGCAGCTCGGTTCCACCTCCCGATGTGTTATCTATGGTGGCGCTGCTCAGGCGTGCCGAAAACCTTTGTCTCAAAGCAGGACTTACCTGCGTTGGAGATGCAGGATTGAATAAGAGCGAGATCATGCTTATCGATACGCTGCAAAGAGCTGAAAAACTCAGTCTGAATGTGTATGCAATGCTGAGTCCGACCGCTGAAAACATCAGCTATTTTGTGAAACACGGACCCTATGAGACCGACAGGCTTGTGGTCCGATCTCTTAAACTTTACGCTGACGGAAGTCTTGGGAGCAGGTCGGCCTTGCTTAAACAGCCTTACAATGACGATCGCCTGAAAACCGGCATCCTGACAACACCGGTCGACACAATGCAGAAAATTTGCCAGATTGCCATTGACCGAGGTTACCAGGTAAACACCCATTGTATTGGTGACTCGGCCTGCCGGCTGGTATTAGACATTTATTCAAGATTCCTGAAGGGTCCTAATGACCGGAGGTGGCGGATAGAGCATGCCCAGGTTGTTGATCCTGCAGATTTTCATTTGTTTAAAGATAATTCGGTAATTCCTTCTGTGCAGGCTACACACGCTACTTCCGATATGTACTGGGCAGAGAAAAGAATCGGTCCCGCGAGAATAAAAGGGGCTTATGCATATAAGGATTTGCTGAACCAAAATAGCTGGATTGCAAATGGTACGGACTTCCCGATTGAGCAGATATCTCCTCTTCTTACCTTTTATGCCGCAGTTTCAAGGAAAGATCTCAAGGGTTTTCCTGCAGACGGATTTCAAGTGGAAAATGCGCTCACACGAGAGGAGGCGTTACGTTCAATCACAATATGGGCTGCCAGGGCAAACTTCCAGGAGCAGAAACTGGGGAGTCTCGAACCCGGCAAGAGCGCCGATTTTATTATACTGGATCAGGATATCATGCAGATACCCATTACAAACATACCAACGGTCAAAGTACTTCGGACCTTCATCGCAGGTGAAAGAGTTTTCTCCAACTAATCTTCGCCTGAAAAAATATTACCTGTTTTTGCGAAGCCTCTGAAAGAGCCGGCCGATGCTGTGTTTACCTGTGCCTGATCTTCAGCATTATTGCTGGTGGTGGCCACGCATCCTGTTTTAAAAATTTCGTTGATGTATTTGCTTTCCTTGCCGCTGCCAATGCCGGAGATCAAAACGGAATTTCCTTTTTCATAGGTATCAATTATGCGCAAGCCCACGGTAGGTGCTTATATGAAAATCCAGTCCCTGAGCATATCATCGTTTTCAACGGTTTCGCTAAGATCATCTTTCAAAGGCTGGGAGTCGATACCATGCATAAAAAAAACTGTCAGATGACCTGACAGCTTTTCCCGGACTTCAAAAGGCTCTATTTAAGCTGCTTGCAGACCAATTTCCCAACCTGTTTCCCGGCCATTTCATAGCACTCCGCAATCCGGAGCGTTGCATCATAGGAGGTTTTATTAACCGAAACACCACCGACCGACATTTTCGGCTGGGCCTTGGGTTTGGCTCCTTCCATTTCGATCGTTGCAATCACCTTATCCGGGGCAGAGGTTTCGACAAGGTCAATCTCCATATTAACAGATGCAGATTTTGCGGTTCCCATGACTACTGTTTCAACACCCTGCTCGACGAATACTATTCGCACAGCGAGGGTATATTTTGCCGAAGGATCTGATTTTCCGGAGAGACCGCAATCTCCAGCCTGATTGTTGAAATCTTCTTCAAAGGCTGGTTGACATTTTTCTGCCTTTGCTGCATTCCAGCGGGAAACAAACTCATCGCCACTGCCCGGTGTTTTGGCATTTCTGTCGTCGGCAGTTTTTTTCAGGTATTCAGCTTCGGTTGCAAACTTTCCTACAGCCATTTTGCTGTAATTGTAAGTGATATTGATACGCTTTTCACCTTTTAAGGCACCAAGGCTGCCTGACTTGAGTTTCTGAGAGAATCCGTCACCTGCTGCGAGGAAAAGAACAGTTGCTGCCAGCAATATGGTTAACTTTTTCATAGATTTGATTTTACTGGTTTTTACAATAATATTTATCACGACAAAATTACAATGAACAATTGCAAATTTAAAAAAAACGAAAAAAAAATTACTTGTCCCGATTATCTATGAATTTCAGTGATTTGCGGCCTGATTCAGGAAATTGTATCCTGTTGATCTCTTCGGGAGATTTGAAATTAATCAGAGGCGCCACCCGCAATTTTGCCCGGAAATGGTCTTTGATATCTTTTTCCCGTTCTTCTGCAGGTTCCCTGGTGGCGACATGTATCAGGATCTCTTCGGTGCCTATTTCGTTGGTATAGACTTCGACGATATAGCCGGAGATGAAGTCAATGTTATCAAGGATATCATACAAGGCAGGCGGGTAGAGAGTAGTCCCTTTGTACTTGATCATTTGGCTTTTCCTTCCCACAACGGGTCCGAGGCGCATTGTGTTGCGGCCGCACCGGCAGGGTTCCATGTAGTGCGCACATACATCACCTGTGCGGAAACGAAGCAACGGCATTCCTTCAACACCAAGGGTGGTAACAGTGACCTCACCCAGTTCACCCTCATTAACAGGTTTGTCTTTATCATCGAGAAATTCGACAATGATCAGTTCAGGATGATGGTGGCCACCGATGCCCTCTGAACATTCGGCAAATGAGGTAGCCATTTCGGTGGATGCGTAGGTGGAATATAGTTTTAAAGGCCATTGTTCCAGAATTTTCCTGCCAAGGGTGTTGAGAGAAAAGTCTGGGTTACGAAGAGGTTCACCAATACAAATTGCCTTTTGCAGGCTGCTGGAGCGATAGTCGATATTATGCTGCTCTGCATATTCAATAACCTTTAGAATAAATGATGGTACTGCAACAATAGCGTTGGGTTTAATCCGCATGATGGTATCCCACTGCAGTTCCGGAATCCCGTTTCCGACGCGTACAATTCCTGCGCCAAGCATCCGGATGCCAAGGAAGTAGGCAAGTCCTGCCATAAACCTGCGGTCGAGGGTAATCATCAACTGGTAAATATCCTCTGAGGAGCCACCTGCACAAACAAATGAGATGGCTTCGTTATAAGCCAGCCGATCCAGGTCCTTATCGGTCATTGAAAAGGTTACCGGATCACCGAGTGTTCCTGATGTTGTGATATAGTCGACAATTTTTCCCTGCGGAACGCAAAGGAAGTCATCATTGTGCTCTTGCAGGTCGCTTTTACCAGTTACAGGAATGTTTACCAGGTCGTCGATTCCCCTTATTTTACCAGCATCTATTCGATTACGGCGAAACAGGGAGGAGTAGAACGGAGAATTTTTACTGAGAAATGGAAGCAATTCACGGAGTTTTTCATCCTGGAATGCCTTAATCTCCTTCGTTGACTGGCGCTCAATTTGTGGAACGAAGGTGGAATGGATCATAAGAAAAAAACTTGGTGTTAGAACTTCAGTCCGACCAGAATACGGTAGGTGGAAACGTCGATGGTACGGTCATTGGGTTTCGTTTCGCTAACATTGTCGTAGGTCACATTCCCGAAATTATATTGTGCCGAAAAAACAGCAATTCTGTAGCGGAGGCTGATGCTGAACTCATTCTGAAGGTAGGTTACTCCGTACTTTGTCAATCGTTCATCGCTTATATTACCCCAGTCTCCGTAGTAATAGCAAAAGTTGGCATTCAGCTTATAACTCAGGTCTATCATGAGCTTGTCGATGGGGTTAATTGTGATAACAGGACCGAATTTCTGTCCGCCAAAATAGTAATAATGTTCGGCAACATTTGTTTGGTCGCCGGTCGGATTTGTAGAATTAAAGGATACGGTAAGAAATGTCGCATCGATCCCGGCACGGAGATGATTGTTTGCAAAGGCAGGTCCGATGTATATGAGATATCCGACATCCATACAGGCGCCGATCTTCGCGGGCAGGTATTCCAGTTCGACGACAGGAATTTCAGACTTATCAATAAAGGTTGTCCCTGTCGAAAATGAACCTGTCGGGAAAGAGGGTCCGAATTTCCAGTAAAACCCGCCGTGTATTGCGTTGGGTATAACCGGTTTCTGAACTTGCTGAGGCTGAGTCGCCTGCTGATCCTGGGCCTTTATAAAAATCGGAAGGCAGAGAAGGATTGCAAGGAGGATTGTTTGCGGGCTTTTCATAAAGTGAATATTAATGACTCTGGATTAGTAATTTCAAAATTACAAAAAAAACAATTGCTAAAGGAAGTTGTCAGGGTACGAGGGTGCGCTGATAACGAAAATAATCCATATATGTTGGCAGGCCTTCTACGATTTGCCGTCGGTCCTCTTCACAAACCAAAAACGAATTTTTCCGGAAAGTTCCGTTGGATTCAAGAAAAGCCTCTATTTTCTCTAAAAGGGAGGAGGAACAGGGCAGTCCGATGGCGGTGTAGATACGCTTTATCTCCTCCGCCGGATTGGCTTCAAGGTCTTCGAACCGAACGGAGGTATGACGACTTTTATCCAATGCTGCCAGGTCCTTTGTGATAGTGTTATGCATGGCCTCAATACCTGCAACAACATCACCGGTCTTCGGTTTACAGAACAGATTATTGAGGGAATTCTGCTGCTGAACAATATCCCACATATTTATCGTTGATGGTACAACATCTAAAGGATTACGTCCTATGTGGATGAATCTTGCCTCCGGGAACAACTTGTCAAGTATCGGGATCCGCAGTGAATTGAAGGGATTTTTTGATACGATGGTTTTCCCGGTTTTAAAATAGAGTTTCCGGTAAAAGGTTGAAACAGCTTTTGACCAGTGTTCGATTTTCCCAGGGGGCGGCATGAAATCTCCCTCCCGAAGCAGGAAGTAGTTCCGATTTTTCGGAAACACAATATTTTCGAGGGGAGAGCAATCCGTGATCCGGTAAATAGCATATTCATCCTCCTGCGGCTCATCCATTCCAAGCTTCACCATATCCATAGGCCTGTGCTTCCCGACCATGGTTTTGAATATTGGTTTGTAGTAGTTATAGGAAACCAGGAAACTGTCAGGCACTGCAACCTGGAAGAGGGTGGGAGCAGCGAGGTTGGGATCGAGGCTCATCAGCTGATGCAGAAATGTTGATCCGGTGCGCCAGTGTCCGATAATAAATATGGGATCGGCGGGGATTGGAGTTTTATCAATTGCGGATGAGTACCTGACCTTTTCAATCAGTGAGAAAAGCCCCGACCACAGTGAGCTTTGAATAAGAAACAGTATTCTGAGAATTGCCTGTGGGTTTGAACTGATCCTGTTCCTCCTGATAAGACGAAACAACTGACCGGATTTCATCCCGGCTGTCAGGTAGGAGTTTTTCAAGGGTGCTCAGGTATTATTGATCGCTTTGGCTCTTTCTTCGGTTATAAACCCTGCAATGCTGTTTACGGAACGAATGACTTCGCGAGCCAGATTCTGGTCAGCAATGCGTATGCCATATTCACGCTGGATGGCCATAATGATTTCGATTGCATCTACCGAATCGAGGGTAAGTGCGTTGTCACCGCCGAAAAGCGGTTTCTCATCATCCACCTCTGCTGGGTTCACTTCGGTAATACCCAAAGTGCTCATTATAAGATTTTTAATCTCGAGTTTTAATTCATCGGAAGGTATCGGCATAATCGTTTCTGCTAAATGGTAATTTACTTAATTGTTGCGGCGAGCCGTTTAAAAAATTGCTCCTCCACGTCTGCCCGTTCGGTTAACATTTCGCTAAGATGTTTCAGTTTTTCAGGTCCCAGATCACGGTTCTTCCCGATCCGGGCAGTAAAGAGTGATATCTCGCGCCACCCGTCACCTATTTCCATCAATTCACGGGAGAGGATTTTCAACTCCGGCTTATTGATGATATCTGAGGCCTGTTGAAGGAAAGTGGCGTACATAAAACGGAATCCGGCGCCACCTGTGCCCTGATCTTCGAGCAGGATGTTGATCTTCATGATCTCGTGCGACAGGTGTTCCGTATCTCTTGCTAATTTAGGCCAATCCATCACTTTTTTCGAAAAGGTACGGATACCTTTGACACCTAAAAAAGGGATGGGTATTTTAAGCATATTGAAGCAGGATTTCTTTATCCCCTTCCTGATGGCTGTGTCGTAATCGATATAAACGGGAACATACCTGGGATAAAAGATAAATCCTTTTGGCGACATGTTGCCCCCGGCGAATCGCCCTTTTTCCAGGGATGCTGCTTCGAGGGTAACAGTGGTGGGGAAATATGCATCGCTGATGGTGTATGTCGATCCTACCTTGCCGAGTACAGTAATGTAGTGAACATTAATATGCACTCTCTCCCAGGAGGGAAGATAATCCATGTAGAAGAAATCGACCTGGCAACCAACGGGAATCCCCTTTTCAAGCAGGTCGTCGAGGGCCTTCATCCCATCGGCAGGCTTTTTAAAATCCCTCGTCTCAAAGCGGACTCCGGTACGTTTTGCAATGTTTCTGCGTATCTGTCCCGGTTTGTTCCTCACGATAAAGGTGGGAAAGGTGAAGGCCTTCATTTTATGAAAATAGCCGAAGAAAATACCACTGGCAATTCCAAACACGAGAGGTTCCGAGATTTCCAGTCCGGCATGGTTAAGCAGTCCGGTTACAGTACCTGACTCGCAATGGGCGCCCATTTTATGTTTGAAATTATCCACCATTATTCTGTCCTCTCCTCTGTATTAACAGGTTCTGCCTGATTTTCAGCTTTTGCGTTCAACAGTTGAAGCATATCTGCGGTAGTGACATTGAACACTGCGGAATACCTGCCCAACTCGGCAACCGTCATGGTTCCAAAATATCGCATTTCCATGTGCCTCTGAACTTTCGATGTGCGGATTCCGGTTCTTGCCGAAAGTTCTGAAATGCTTAGGTCCTCCAGTACCATATAATACTTCACCGGGCTGATCGACCCGTCGATTACCTGACCGCGCAGGCTATCTTCAAGGTTTCGCCGTTTAAAAAAATAATCGTCCAGATAATTGGCTGAAATATAGGATCCTGTCTGCATGGGGCCATAGGTACCATCCTCTTTTTCAACATAAACGATCACCTGCTGTTCAGGGCAATCCACGAATCCATCTTTTTCTTTCATGTATCCGGGTTAAGGAATTATTTACTGTTTCCTGTTTGCAAAAATAACAATGCTGACCATCATAGCAAAAACAAAAAAGGAAAGAAGCAGTAATGACCTTGGAAGAATGGTAAGAACGGTGCCTTCCCGAATAAAAATATCCAGGTAATTATCAATTCCCCAACGAATTGGAGAAAGATAACTCAGGTATTGAATAAACTCAGGCATGATGTGAATGGGCAGAAAGGTACCACTGATAATACCCAGGAGAACAACCATCACCGAACCGAACAATGCAGCCTGGTTGTGGGTTGATGAAACTGCGCCCACAATGGTGCCGAAACCTATGGCAGCAAACGAAGCAGCAACCGTTGCCAGGGCAATGGCTCCCCAGGAACTTCCCAACTCAAGTCCGGGCAGGCCAAAAAATGTTGGAAATGCCCAGCAACCGACAAGGAGCATGACGATGAACTGGAGAAGGCAAACCAGAAGGTAAAGCGATATTTTCCCCGAAAGAATTGTAAGGACTCCAACCGGGAGTGTTCTCAACCGCTGGTAACCACCCTCGTTTTTTTCGCTGATAAGGCTGCCGGAAAGAGGAATTACAATAAAGAACATGGCAAACAGGATGAACCCGGGCACATTGTTCTGGATTGGACTCGGGTTTGATGCAGATTTATCATTTACTGCGAATGCTTCCTGCACTGGCAGAAGGTTTTTCAGGGTATTGCTGATCATTGTTTCGATAACGGGCTTCATATCACCGGCTGTGGCTGCAAGCAAATCTTCAATTGCGCTACGGCTTTGTGTGCCCCGGATGATGTAGGTCAGTGAATTTACAAGGGCCCTACGGTAAGCTGGCTGCAGTGCAGGGTCGACCATGATGACAATGGCTGAATCAGTGGGTTTTAAGATGATTCCGAATTTGAAATTTCCGGCTGCAAGTTGTCGCTGCACCTCTTCAATGGTAACCTGTTTGCCTTCAACCGACCTCACTGTCAGGAACATGCCCGATGAATCCAGGTTGTTGGCCAGGCTGGCAGAAAAAGGTGAGTTCAGACCATCCGCAAATAAAACTGGCATTACCGCTCCCTGGTTTTTCAGTGCGTTTTCCTGGGCAAGGGTGACCACCAGGATCAGGAGTACGGGCATAAGAAACAGGATTGCGAGTCCGGGCAGGTCGCGTATCAGTAGCAGAATCTCCTTTTGAAGGGTGGCCAAAAACTTATGCATGTCCCGGTAATGTTATCGGCATAGCCTCAATCAGGCAGATGGGCGCAATTGTCCGGATGATCCTGTTTATCCGGAAACCTGACCGGGAAAGCAGGGATTCAAATTCTTTGCGGGTTCGTTCTTTACCACCCTGCATGCAGGCAAGCATCTGAATGTCGAGGAGGGGGGCAAGGGAAGGGGTATTAACTGTTTCAACAACCATGTCGATGATAAGAATCCGCGCCTCTGGTTTAATGGCTTGACTTACAACCTTTAACATCCTGATACAATCCTCATCATTCCAGTTGTGAATGATATTTTTGAGGATGTAAAGGTCACCTTCAGCCGGTATTCCGGAGAAGAAATCCCCCGTCCTGATTTCAACCCTGGAACTCACATCGAAAGCTGCCAGCATTTTCATGGTCTTAACAACTGCTTCGGGCAGATCGAAGAGTATGCCGCGGGCCGCGGGGATGCGGGTTATAATGTTGGCCAGCAAAAATCCCTCTCCGCCACCGAGATCGACGATGGTTTTATAGGGTGTAAAATCGTATGAATTTAACACCGGTGCCAGCCCAAGGTCCGACAGGTTTGACATGGATCTGTCGAACAAGACGTACTCCTCGGGATGTTGCTGCAGGTAGTCATAGATCGGCAATCCGTAACGGTCGGCAAATGGGTCGTTGCCTGACTTTACCGCGACCATCAGGTTGCTCATCAGGTTCCAGTTTACCGGACCCAGGTGGTGAAGCAGGGTGTGCCGGAGTGAGCCAGGGGTATCCAGAAGTCCCGTTGCCATAGGGGTAAGCCGGAAATGGCGCTCTTTGAGTTCCCTGAATATTCCCTGGCTTGAGAGCGCCCTTAGAACCCGGTATAAGGCGGCAGAGTCAGCGCCCACCTCTTTGGCGATTTCGGCGACGGATTTGGGTCCATTTTTCAACGCTCCTGCAATGTCGAGACTGGCGGCGACATAAAGAGACGGTAACAGCCAGAAATTCTGAAACTGTTCGTAAAGGACAACATTTCCCGGGAACAGCCGCCTATTCAGCGACAGCAACGCATTCCGAAACAGGTTAACGCCCTTGACGAGCCAAACGGGAGGAAGCTTCGGAAGTTTTGCAGGCCTGTTCATGCACACAATTTACTTCGCGAAAATACGAAGGATAATTGAAAAAAGAGGGGTATCTGATGAAGGATTAGCCGTTGGTTAAACAGGCTTCCGGTACCGGAAGTTCTTTAAGCTCTGTTTCCAGCAGTTGGAGGTCTGCCAGAAACTTCGAACGCGATGTTCCGAATTTCTCCTTAACACCGTTAAACATTGACTTATAATAGGTCACTCCCTGATTCAGGTTATCGCGGAATGTGATAAAATATTCAGATTGTTTATCGGTATATGGCCGGTCCGTATCCTTAAGTTTTTTGCGCAAATAATCAATGTAGAGCTGCAATTCCTTGATAAACATGTTGGGCCTGTCGGTACGTTTGATAACATTGATCCTGCCATAGATATGATCGACGATCTGCCTGAGCGACATTACCTCACCGAAATAGGCCATGTTCGGACCAGGGCAGATGGAAACGCCCTCTTTTTCGATTCTGGTATCCAGGTTATTCACCAGAAGGGCAGAGGTGCCAAGTCCGACGCATATGCATGATTTTTCCACGATACCGTTATAGGCTTCCCTGTGTTCCCCGGGAGGAAGTCCCAAAGAATCCAGTTCCTTTATCTTCAGGCGCTGGTATTTCCTCGATGCGATACAAATCGGTTTTTCGGTAAACTCGTGACTGAGTGCTGCAATGGTTTTTGAGCAGGGATTTCCGGGTTTGCCTTCTTCGATATATACCTCTTTTTCAATATCCTTGGTGTTACCGCGCAGGTTATTGAAAGGTACTCCGAGAGGCGAGATATCACTCAGGTAAAGATCTTCTTCTGTTGCATTCTTCAGAAGGTTAAGCGTGTGGTCATCAACATTGACCACTTCAGGCACCAGGAGAAAAGGCGTTCCCCAACCTACCGAATCAAGCTGGTAATGTTCGGCCATAAAGTTGTGCTCGGTTGATGTTCCAACGCCACCCTGGGCAGTAATCTTAATGGTCATTGGTTGTTCAGGAGCCGGACGGCCTTTAAGTCTGAGGCCAGACACAAATATGGCATGGGTCTCTTTAATGAGTGATTGGCGGTTGATTTTGAACTCTTCCAGAATCGGTCCGAGAAGGTAGCCGGCAGAGGGGAAGGCATGACCTCCACAGTTCAAACCAGATTCAACCCGGTATTCCGAAACCCACAGTCCTTTTTTAGCCAGGTATTTGCCCTGGATCAATGCAGACCTGTAATCGCTGACCTTCAGCGTAATTTTTTTCTTCAGGTGCATCTTTGCATCCGGGTAAAACTCCTCAAAACTCTCAAGGTAACTATAGAGCCGGGGATTCATGCCAGCGGAAAGTACGACAGAAGACTGCAGCCGGCTCCTGGCAAATCCGCGAAGGGCCGCGTGTGCATCATTATATTCAACAGACAGCTGAGTATTCCCGATATAATTTTCCTTGTCCACCTTAGTCATGATATTCACATCGATGTTACCCATCGACAGATTTTCATGAATCCAATCCTTCACATCTTTGATATTCCAGTTCTTTTTCATCTCTTCAAACTTTAATTTGAGCTGAGAAGAATCCGGTAACATCTCCATATATTTATGGAATTCGCTGCTTTTCTGCTGAAATGTGGCCTTTACCTCTTCAAATTTATCTTTCGCAATTTTATCAACAAGGTTAAGGTAAGCGGTAATGCGCTTGGCCCTGAAATCATCAATTTTTTCGGAAATCTCCTGAAATGGAATGTCGAATTTCTCACTATAGAACTCCCGCATTTTCTCCATCAGCATATCGTCGAGGAGCGATATCACTGAAGAGATGCCAAGGTGCGCAACTTTTGCCGGGGTATCAATTGAATACCCGATACCCAGAACCGGTATGTGAAAGGAATGCGGAGTCAGGTTATTCATGATTCGGATTTAGCGGATTATAAGCAATCAGTTGCAAAGATACAACAAAATCATCAGAATTGAATCCGCCATGTACCCATTGGAAAAAATCCCATTGTAAAGAAATCCCTGATCTCTCCTGTCTGTGGGTTGATGCGCTGAAGGCTGATGTTGGTATAGCTTGTCCGGTACTGCAGGTCGAGCATGAATTCGATGTTGTAGGAAGGCAGGTTTCTCTTAACCCCGAACCGGAACGACACCCTTTTGTATTCGGGAAACCGCGGCTCATAAGCTTGATCCCAGTCGTACATTACTTCGCCCGAAGCAACTGTTGCATCAACATCGTACGGTATGTAAGGGCTACCTCCTGCCAAAGTTGCCCTGAGGCCGAACGACATAACGCCCCACCTCTTTTTACCCATTACGAATTCGTATCCGCCCACGGCATTAAGTGCATAGTTAACGTTGAATGCCGAGTTCCGGGGTATTTCATCGTAGGCTGAATAGGTTGAATTGAACAGGGAGGCAGTAAGCAAAAAGTAGTAATTTTTTTGCATAAATCGCTCAAAGGTGAATTCCAGTCCATAGTTCTGTCCGGTGCCAAGGTTGATCAGGCTGTCGGAATATTGCCGGTTGACAAAAAATGAATGTCCCTCATTACTTAGTGCGTATTGAGGTATCGAGGCCTTGACAGGGATGTCGTAAAGAAACTGGTAGTATGCTTCGGTACGGAATCGCAGATTGCGTGTCAGCAGATAGTTCCATCCCAAGGCACATTGAGCATTCCGGGAGTAGCCCAGGTTGATATTCGGCTGTGTGACAGCTCCATCCGGCTGGTGTGCAAGAATGAAGTAGATCACCCTTGGTTGCATCTGACTGTAAAGGCCGGCTCCGAAACTGAGGGTATGTTCATCAGTAACAAACCAGTCGAGACCAAGCCTTGGCTCCAGGGCCCAGGAGTTGTTCAGTGTCAGGAAAGAGCTGTAGAAACCTGCATTGGAGGTGAATTTCGCGCCGAAACGGTGCTGCCATTGCACAAATCCTCTGAAGAAATGCATCGATTCGTGGCTGCCTGTATTCACAAGGAAGCTGCTTTTATACATCATGCTGTCGGCGAATGACATATGATAGTAATCCCAGTTAAATCCTGCTTCCAGAGAATTTTCTGCAGAGAATTTCTTTATCAGATGGCTCGACAGGGCATATTTTACTTCAGTAGAGAGTTCACCTGCCCATGGGGACGGTGTCTGAACAATATTTGAAAAGGTGTCAATTTTTGTAAACACCTTAGAGCCCACTACATACAACATGTTTTTCCATCGAAGAGAGGGATTGAGGAATATCTGGTGGGTGATTCCCAGCACACCCAGATCGGAGCCATTTGATAAGTCTTCACCATAATCGGGAAAGGTCCATTCCGACTGATCGTTACGGCTGTCATACAATTCTATATAACTGGTTCCCTCGATGGCGGTGACTGTGAAAGTACCGGATTTTCTGGTAGGTATTGTAATTTTCAGGTTAACGTCCTGATACTTGGGAACAATCCCTGTATTGACCCCGAGGAGGTTCAGGAACTGGAGAGGGGAGTATCGGAATGAAAATAGGTAAGATGCCTGAGATTTTTTCGAAAACGGCCCTTCTGTACCGAATTCGAGTCCGTTCCATCCGACCTGGAACCAGTATTCATGTTGTTCGTTGTTTCCATTGCGCAACCGCATATCGAAAATTCCTGCCAGCGTGTTGCCGTATTGCGCAGGGAAGGCACCGGTAAAAAAATCGGAATTTGCCAGGAGGTTATTATTCAGCACGGTAACCGGACCACCCGTGGTTCCGACGGCAGCAAAATGGTTGGGATTCGGGATTTCCATCTCATCGATGCGCCACTGCATGCCCATTGGAGAGTTGCCACGCACGATGATGTCGTTGCGGTTATCAATTCCGGAGGTAACGCCGGCAAAGTTGGCAGCCATCCTAGCGGGATCGTTGTAGCTGCCGGCAAACCTGAAGGTTTCGTCAACACTGAACGACCTGACGCTAACGGTGGCCATTTTATTGATGGCTTCGTATTTCCTGTAATCCGATTTTATCTCTACTTCCCCTGCGGTAACAACCATCTCCTGTAGGTACACTGTAAGAGAAGATTCCCTTCCGCTGCTTACGATTACCGGGTCGGAAACATAGGGTGCATAACCAACATATGTTACCTTCAGTTCATATTTCCCGATGGGGATATTTTCGAGTCTGAACGTTCCGTCAGTGTTGGTGGAGGTACCTGCCGAAACCGGGGAGTTAATGACAATGATGGTAGCGCCGGGCATCGGTGAGAGCGTTTGTTTGTCAAGCACTGTTCCGCGGATGGATGAGAAGATTACCTGCTGAGCCACGAGTGAACAGGCTAAAGAAGTCGCTAAAAGGAGAAGCAGGGTTCGTTGAAGAAAAAACCTGGTGGGCATGCTGTAAAGATAGGAAGAAAATTATTCTTCCATCATGCGTTCAACCTCTGCAGGTGCAAGACGCTGCCATTTAGGTGAGATGAATTTCTCACCATCCCAGTCAAAGGTTACAAGGTCGAAGGTTTCTTCATAGAAGGCAAGTTTGCTTCCCATGTCGGGTGTATGTTCCACGAAAATAAAGTCGTTGTGATTACACTTCTCTCCCAGCAGAATCTGCGTCGCCAGCGGGGCGCACCACTCTGTTACCGGCGTACCGGGATTTTGCCTGTATAATTCAGTCGCAATGGCAAGGAGTTTGCCGTCTTTCCGTTCAACTGTTTTCAACCCGCAGCGTGAAGGGCTTTCCCATATACCCAGGTAGTCGAAGTAGCGGTCCATGAAGTTGTTGAATTCGGGGTTGGTTTCCATAGGAAATGGTAAGATCTAAAATGGCAAAATTTTATGCGACTTTGATGACTTTTTTCCCGAAGCTTTCGTTAGCGATGTCGCGTCGGCGTGGGGTATAAGTCCCATCGGCTACCTCGCGGGAAACTACCCGGTTGATGAGGTTGAACATCTTCATGGTTTGGGGTTCGTCCTTGTAGAAGGTATCCCAGGCATACTGGTATAACTCCTGCAATCTTTCGGCCGACATATGTTTCGGGTGGTAAACAACCTTTCCGGCATTGTAATGGTTCCAGTCGGTATCAAAAATACGTCCCTGCTTAAGGAGATCGCTGTAGGCCTTGGTATGCGGGAATGGCGCCAGTACGGTAAACTCGGCAAGGTCAAGTTCGATTTCGAGGAGAAAATCAACGAGTCGTTTGATATCATCTTCGGTCTGGTTATCGAGGCCAAGCAAAATCGTTCCTTCAACTGCAATACCGTAATTATGATATTGCTTTATGCGGTTTTTTATGTAGTCGGATGTATCGAAAACAGCCTGGTACACATACCATGCTCCGGCCTGGGCGGCAAGATCGAGCACCTCATCCTTGTCTTCGATGGTGTGACTTACCCACTTCTTCTTCAGGGGTATCATGGCCTTAAAGAGGTCCTTTTCCCATTGTGTATCGAGTGCCAGTGAGTTGTCCACTATGAAGAGGCGGTTGTTGTCCATTTGCGAGAGTTCTTCCACCACTCTGTCGATCGGCCGGGGGCGGAAGCCACGGCCACCCAGGTAACGAACAGCGCAGGGATAGCAATCGTAGATGCAGCCCCGCGATGCATGGAACAGGTCAACCATCCTGAATCCTTTGTGGTAGTATAGATCTTTCTTGAGGATATCCCTTCTGGCAGGACCGATCAGGTTCATGTCGGGAGGCTTTGTGAGGTAGTTGTATACCTTCTTCAGGTCGTTCTTTTTGAAGTCGTCGAAAACCTGATGAAGCCGTCCTTCAACTTCACCCAGGAACACTGAATCGGCGTGCTGCATTGCCTCTTCAGCATGTAACATTGTGGAGATACCCCCGAAGATGACCTTCTTCCCGAGTTTCCGGTACTGGTCGGCAATCTCCCAGCCTCTTTTTACCTGGGTTGTAAGCATTGTGGAGATCCCTACGAAATCGCAGTTGTCGTCGATCACAAGATCTTCAACGTTTTCGTCGGTAAAATCGACCTCAATATCGGATGGGATTTCGGCCGCCATAACCACCGGTCCGTGGGGCGGGAGGTAAAAGGTGGTTTGTCCTTCAAGTTTTTCCCAGCGCGGGTATATCAGTTTAAATTTCATTGTTCGTTTATTTGCATTTCAATATTACAATCAGCCAGTCTCCGGATTATGGCCTCCTTTTCTGACCATCGCGGGATCACTTTTTGCAGAGCGAGACGATAATTCCCGGCTGCTGCAGCCCAATCCTCCGTCAGGAAATAGTAATCTCCCGTCAGGGCATATACTTCAAAACTTTCGGTGTTTGAAGCCTTGAATTCATCCAGGAAAGAACCCGTGATGGTTCCGGTTTGCCTCTTTTTCAAGGCAGATGTCAAAGTTTTCCGCATCTGTTTAAAATGCAGGAATTGGTTAAATTCTGCCGAGTTCAGGAACGGATCGGGTGGGATCATACGACCGGTTTCCGTAATCTCCGTTTTCTGCTGAAGCGCGGCAAAGTTATTAAAAATTTTACACAGGTCGTAACATGCATACGATCCGATTTGCCAGGGGCCGGCAGAGACCCACACAAGCCGCTCCGATGGCTGGAATATTACCGAATGGTGGGCGATCAGCTGATTAATGGCCTTTTCATTGCCCATCCCGATGGAGGCCTCGTTCAGTCCCTTCTGGTCGCGCAACACCGCGGCAAAGGTGGATACATCGAGCGGGGTACTGTTTGTAATCTTTTGCCTGAGTCTTTTCTGCCTGTAAACCGATGCATTTTCCAATTTGTTGCTGATGTTCAGCTGGTCATCCTCAAAAACCTGCGACTGGAAATGGTTGGCACAGGTAATATTATCGGAAACCGGCATGACCAGGGCAATCTTGAAAGGCGATTTCTCAATGATGGCAGCTTTGTTGTCGGCAGCCGAGCCAACCATTATCGATTCAGAAACGAATGTCTCCCTTTTTTGTGCAATAGCCCAGGCTTCGCTGATGTTTCCGGCATACTGAAGGATCTCGCGGGCAAGTATCGAGATCGGGGTCCGGGCAGAGTAGGGAGTTTCAGATTTTGCGGCATTGATGGTGACGGTAAGACCTTTCATGTTCATTCCTGAAACGGTTCCGATCATCCCGCCCCAGGTTACCATCATGAAAGGAATCCCGGATTCAGGTTTTTCGAAGCAGACTATTTTGTTCTCTGCAAACTCGTCACCGGCAAAGAAATCGAAATTCCGGCCGATGATCAGCGAGCCATCTTTTGTATCGCCTCCCCAGGCCCCGAAACTGGTACACCCAACGAGGGCAAAGTCCTGCAGCGCATGACCGATGTCGTGAGCAGAATGGTAATTGAGCATTCGCTGGTAGGGATTACCAATAAAGGAGAACTTGTCGGAGGCTGATAGTGATATCCCGTAAATTTCGAGCTTATACTCTTCAGGGATGTTTTTATCAAGGTCGCGGTTGAACCAGAAGATGAAATATTTAAGGAAGCGAAGGTAAAAATCCGAGGGGACCATCTCGCGGATCCGGTCAGTAAAAGCCTGTTCCTGCTTCTCTATAAGGAGTTCCGAGAGTTTACCGTTGATCACTCCCCGGTCAAAGGGCTTGCCTTCGAGGTACATTTCCCAGAGTCCGGAATTGCCCTGCTGGAGCCAGTTTCTCCCCACTGAGCGGAAGCCCGGAGAAACGGTCGTCACTTTCAGCCCGGCTGCACTGATATCAGGAGGTTTGGGCAGCGCGATCCGTGTAGCGAAGAAAAACCATATGACCAGGATCAGGATCAAACCGACGACAGCTCCAAGCGATATCAGGAATCGCTTTACCCACCTCAGTTTTCGCTCAGCCATTTTTAATTTTCTTTAACAGTGAATCAATCCCCAGAATCTCGCCACAGGTCATCACGGCGCCAATTGTTACTCCGAGAACTCCATGAAGGTTGATATTCTGTCCGGTAAAATAGAAATTAGGTATTTTCGTCCTGGGTGTCAAGGTGGTCATCAGTGTGTCCCGGTAATCTTTTATTATTCCGTACAGCGAACCATCAGGTGTTCCGGTATAATCGCGGTAGGTTAGGGGGGTGGAGATATCCATATGATCTATGGCGCCTTTCAGGGCAGGAAATGATCTTTCTGCGGCCTGAAGCAGTTTTTCTGCCTTGAGCTGCTTAAGATCGAGGTAATCGTTGCCTCTTTTACCAACCGTGGTATGCTCCCAGTTCAGGTAATCATGATAGTTGTCATAGGCAAGAACGGTTGCAGTGTCTGCAAACTCCTGGTTTTTTGTATCACACTGAGTTGAAAGAAAAAACATAGAACCCGGGCTCCCAACGGCTGCATGTCGCCAGACATCGGTTCCTTCGTGCACATGGTAGTTCCTGTTGAAGTAGGGGAAAACCCCTGGTTTAAGAGACAGGTGAAGAATAAAAGAGCCGGGTGTATTCCCGAGCGAACTGAGCCGCCTGCGATATGAGGAGCGCACCATGTCCTCCTTCATCATTTGCATGGTTTTCTGCGGATGAATCCCCGAGATAACAATGGAGGAGAGGAACATCTCCCCATCATGTGTTTCGATCTGAAATTTTTGCCGGATCTTCCTGATGTTGGCCACCTTTTTGCCGTTAAGAAGGGTCCCGCCCCGGGCCTCCATGTTTTTTACCAGAAGTTCGGCAATCTGAGAACTTCCACCAACAACACGATAGGCACCCGAAATAAATGAGTGGTTGATCATTGCGGCCATATGCAGGGGAGTGGCCTCGCTGCCTGCATAAAGATAATTATTTCCGGCAAGAATTGCAGACAGGGGGATACCAGACTTTGCTGACTTCACAGAACCTGCCAGCGACAGGTAATAATCCATCGCTCCGGCAGACCTGTACTGTTCCTCATCGTTCGTTCCCGGGACTTCAAGATTGTACAGCAGGGAGGATTCTGTAATGACCCGTAACTTTTCCATGTATGACTCCAACACCTCATAACAGCCAGGAAAGAAAGGAATAAGCTGATCCGTAAAGTTACCGGTATTCTGGGCCAGCGGAAATTCATCATCTCCAAAGCGGATCATGTCAAACCCATCAAGATCAAGTTGTTTCAGGGGAATAGCACCCGAAAGACCGAGATATTTCCAGTAGCGGTTGAGCGGCTGACCCTCACCTAGACTGCCGATGTAATGAACCCCTGTATCGAATGAGTGGCCATGCCGAACGAAAGATTGCAGATTT
This sequence comes from uncultured Prolixibacteraceae bacterium, assembly GCA_964355115.1. Classification (GTDB taxonomy): domain Bacteria; phylum Bacteroidota; class Bacteroidia; order Bacteroidales; family FEN-979; genus JANXZO01. The sequence continues at coordinate 36,472 of CAYHCQ010000004.1, forward strand.
CCACCGGGTATTTGTTGCTTTTCGAGCACACACACACTAAAACCCTCTCTGCTCAGGATATTCCCGCAAATCAAACCGCCGAGACCACTTCCGATGATGAGGATATCAATATTCTTCATACAGCGGCAATGTTTATTCGGGGAACAAGGCTCACACCATGCGGCCGGGTGATCACAAAAAGGTTATTTGAGGTATGCCTTTTATTGTCGATCACCATCATCTCCATTCCGTATTCACCGGCAATTGCACGTATGGCTTCTGCCGAAGTGAACCAGAGTCGCTTATCAACATTCATGGTTTTATTGAAGCCGATGCGGGTCGACATGAATTCGGTGAAACGCGATCTTTCATGTCGTTTTTCAAGTTCTGCATTGGCCTCCCTGACCAGGATCACCCCACCATCATTGAGGTTCTCCATACAGCGACGAAGCAGGTGCTCCTGCTTAGCCGGGGCTAGATAATGCAGGACATCACTGAGAAGAAAACCATCCTGTCTTGTGATATCATATTCGGCAGCATCGGCGCAGGTGAAGGTAACCCTGCCAGACCTGTCGTAACAGTTTTCGGCCACCCTGATCTTCTCAGCGTCAAAGTCAACACCGGTAATTACCCGGTCGGGGGAGGTAAAGGAGAGCATATAGGAGATATATCCGTAACCACAACCGAGATCAAGAATTTCGCCACTTTTGGGCAACAGGTCACAGTAAATCTTGTAATTATCTTCAAGTCTGAGTTTCGTTTTCAGATACCATTCGATGATCGGACCTTTATAGAGGTAGTTCAGCACAAGTCTGCGGCGGTAATAATCCGGCGAGCCCTTCTCTGATCTGTACCTTGCGAATTCCCGGATATAGAGTCTCCGGAATTGCTTCGAGCGTTCGCTGTAGCCGTCACCAAAGGCAGGGTCATTCCATGCAACACGCGGCAGAACGTGCATGAAGAGTCCGTTGGGTCGTCCCCAGAAAACACCTTTGGGAAGAAAATCTCCAGAACCAAAAACAACGATGGGAATGATGTCGATTTTCAGTTTTTCGGCAAGGTAAAAAGCACCACGGTGAAAACGCTGGATTGAGTGGTCAGCAGATCGATGTCCTTCGGGAAATATGAGGATGGAGAACCCTTCGTTGACCTTGCATTGCAGTTCGCTGATGATATTGTCAATTCCATTCTCCACATTGGAAAAGTTGGCCAGGTGGGCGATGGGACCAAAAATGGGGGACTTGTGAACCCAGGTCGTTGTAAGGATAATGATTTTCGGATGGAGCCTCAGGTATGCCGGGGTTTCTATAAGTGACTGATGGTTGCTTATAATGATACCCGGTTTCGAAAAGTCCTCCCCCTGAGGATTGTCGAACCTCCTGTCACTGGCAAATGTAAAAGCAATGTATGCCTTCGAAAGTTTGGAGAATATCCAGTGAAACCAAATCTCTTTCCGCTTTTTGGGCACAGGTAAAAATAGATGCATGATCCATCCAATGATCATCAGAAGGATGGCAATCGCCACGATGTTCCCCCAGGTGACGAACGTTTTGAAGAGGATCCATGCCGTAATCGGGAATTTTCCTTTTTGTGTACGGTGAGCAATAAGTGCGTTGAACAGGAATGGAATAATTACAAAGGTCAGGATTACGACTGAAACGATGCCAACCAAAGCGATGAGAGCAATGGAATGCAGGGCAGGATGGCGGGCCATGAAGAGCGCCCCGACGCCAAGGAGGGTGGTGGCTGATGAGAGGATTATTGCAACCTTATAGCCGTTGGCATCGTGGCGTCCATATTTGAAATCATGCTGGAGCCCGCGCATCATCAGGATACTGTAATCGACACCAAGTCCGAAAATGAAGCTGGAGATGATTATGTTAAAGATGTTGAACCGTGTGCCCGTCAGTCCCATGAAACCGAGGGTAATCATCCAGCTCAGGAACATTGGCAGGGCCGTGATGATCCCAAGTTCGATCCGTCCGAAGGAGATGATCAGGAGGAGGGAAACAAAGATCATGGAGAGCATGACAAGCCTGTCGAAATCTTGTTTAACCGATGCAACAAACCTTTCGGTGAGAAGCTGTTTATCGAACATCACAACTTCAGGTCCGGCCCTGAACCCGGCGTATAGCAGCGATTTGCTTTCCTCCCTTACTTTAAGGATTGATGAAACCATCGATACACCCGGCTTTACTGTTAGCCAGTCGGCCAGAAGCGGGTTGGAAAGGATTCCCGGGTCGAGTGGTGAAAGGGGGGTGAATTTGTCATTCAACAAGCCAAGGAATCCATCAAATGCATTGTCACTGAAATGTAAGGCTGATGCATTCTCCCGGATGAGTTTTTCAACAACCCGCTTTTTTTCGGGTGTCCAGTAAGAGTTCCATCGGGCAATCCTGAGTTGCTGCAGCGAGTCTGACAACAGGAAAGGTCCGGCATTTGAGACCTTTTCGATCAGGCCGGCATGGGTCATTTTATCAATCCAGCCATTCAGCCGTTCATGGTTCTGAAGCGCCTCCTCATGATTTTTACCGGTTGATACAAGATATACGTTTTTAAGCCTGACATTGGTTATCCGGTCGAGGCTGGTTTCCGCCTTCAACAATTCAGGGGTGACAAAACTCAGGGCCGACATGCTTTTTTCAAAGTCTGCCCTTCCGGCAAAGAAGGCGCTGATCAGGAGGATTACGATCAGTACCGAAGCAATATAGATGTTTTTCTCAAAGCGAATTGCGGCGAACCGGTCGACCCAGGTCGTTCTTTCGCTTCGCATCCGTTTATCTGACTTTTCTGATAATAGCTGCGGAAGGATGACCAACGCAAAGATGGCCGCGCCGACCACACTCAGGGCGGCAAACCATCCCAGGTCGTGAAGTACCGATGAATCAAGAAAGGTCAGGCAGAGAAAAGCTCCAGCTGATGTCAGACTGCAGATGACTATGGTTTGTGACATTTCACGAAGTACGGCCACGATGTTGCCTTTACTCCTGAACTGGTTTATAATGTATAGTGCGTAATCGACAATCAGTCCGAGAATTACCGATCCTATGCCAAGCGAAATGGCAGATACACTGCCTTTGGTGATGAACAGGATGGCCAGGGCCAGTCCGCCTCCAAAGAGTGCCGGCAGCAGACCGAACAAAGGGACACGGACGCTGCGGAAATAGAATCCCAGGAGCAGAAATATCAGGAAAAAGGCAATTCCAAGGGTAAGCGCAATGTCCGTTTTCAGTTGCGTCGCGTTGCATACTGCCACTGCGACAGATCCGAAATATTCAGCATTTATCCTGCCATATCCCGATTCAGAAAGTTGGCTGATCGACCGATCAAGTCCTTCAATGAGTTTCGAATTCAGGGAGGTTTCGTTCACCGGGTTTGATGGAGAGATAAATATCAGCAGGTGCTTCAGGTCCCGGGTGAAGACACATCCGTTATATATGGTGAAATTGTCACCAGCCTGAAGAGATGTGAGTTTTTTGTAAGCAATGCCGGCTATGCCCAACGGATCCTGCAATATCCTGTTTCTGAGAACAAGACTACCCGGCGAAAGCAGCATCCGGTAGTTTCGTTGCATTGATTGCTTCACTGTTTGAGCAGTGGTAAGGCTGTCGATGACCCTGTAATCGTCATCTTTGAGAAAAGCAGGCAGGTGGCCTGTAATCATCTTCACCATCGTATTCATTGTAGTATCTGAAGCCTGGAAGGCGATGGCCCGAATATAATTCGAATCAAACTGCCTGGTCAGGGAGTCAACCAGTCTATTTCCGAATTCCAACAGCGAGTCTGGCTCGGCTTTTTCAGAAGAATCTGTCTGTGAAATGGTAACGATAAGTTTATCTGTCATCTTCAGGTTGCGGACAACGAATCCTGAGCGGTCGGAGGCCTCATCGTCCGGTAAACTCTTCAGAATATCCTCCTCAAACCGTATCCGGGAAGCAAAAAAAAGAATAAAAGCCACGGATGACATCAGAAACAGGTAAAATAAAAACCTGTGTTCAGAAAACAATTTATATAGTCTTATGAAGAAATTCGACATAAATGGTTACAGATTCATGCTTAACCCGTGCTTTCTGAAATTTCAATATTTGCTCCGGGTTTTGTTTTCCTGAAGATTGAGAGCAGAACATAGGTAATCAGTCCTGATACACCGCCCATTACCAGTCCGAAGACAATGCTTCCAATCACATACTGCAGCAGATTGCTTTTGAACCACTCGAAATCGATCTCTGATGTGAATGGTGCTGATGCAGAGTTAGTACCGAGTATTAGTCCTCCGGTATAATAACTGGCAAACAGAATAATTGGCAGCATCGGAGGCAAACTGATATTGGAGAAGGCAACAGTAATGAACCTGTTCAGCCTGAAGAGGTAAGCAACTCCGAAAGCAGCCATCAGTTGCCAGCCCCAGATGGGAACGACTCCTAAAAACAATCCGGTACCAACTGATAGGGCAAGCCGCGCATTGCTGTCGGTGCTGTCGAGGACATATTTTTTAATTACCTCCCTGACCGATTTTTTCCGTAGGTTTTTAAAGAACAGGAAGGGTCGCACCCAAAGCAGGGCCATGAAGACAAGGATACTGTTCATCACGCTGACTCTTGAGAAATCGCGGAATTTCCTGAAATGCGAAATCCGGATATCCTTTGGAGCATAATATACCTTGACCGGAACCGAAAGAATTTTCACCCCGGCCCATGCAAGTCTGACCAATACTTCAACTTCAAACTCATACTTTTTGGTATACAGCCTTCCAAGGTCCCGCACATAATTTAGCGGGTAGAGCCGATAGCCGGTCTGAACATCAGGAACGGTCTGCCCGGTTTCAACTTTAAACCAGAAGATCGAGAACCTATGGCCGAAACTGCTTGTGCCGGGAACTGCCTCCTGTTCCATATTCCGAGCCCCGATAATCATGGAATCGGGGTTGGCTTCAACCCGTTCAAGGAATGCAGGAATATCGGACGGAAAATGCTGGCCGTCGCTGTCGAGTGTCACAGCGTAACGGAATCCCTTTTCGATGGCATACCTGAATCCCTGCCTCAGTGCCCATCCCTTGCCGGTATTCTCCGGCACATCGATGCGATGAACCTGAGGCCAATCCAGAAGTATAGAAGAGGTATGGTCTGTTGACCCGTCGTTAACCACTATCACATCGCGGCAATACACCAGGGTATCCCGAATTACATCACCAAGCGTGTTGTCATTGTTGTAAGTAGCAATGATAACACAACATCTGAGGTCAGCCATTTTATCCGGGAAGGTGAAATTTTCGGGCATGATTGTGTGTGCATTTAACCGGGCCAGGATGCGCGAACAAAAGTAGTAAAATTAGTAGCGGATTTAAGTAAATTTGTACCATGAAGATACTTCTGATAAATCCTCCCCGGTCGCCGGAAAACAACATACTTAAATTTGCCCCAGAAGATGCCAAACCCTTTATCCATAAGAAACTTATCGGTCCGCCACTCGGTTTGCTTACTATTGCTGCCGCGGTAAAGGATCATGAAGTGGTGGTTTTCGACACCAAGGGGGAGTACGACCTCGAGCCAGCTACACCGCCATTGGCAGAGCTTGTGAGGCTGTTGTTATCCAGACACCAACCCGATGTGGTAGGCGTTACCACGATAACCTCGGAGTTTGACTTTTCGGTTGAGATCCTCCAGGTAGTTAAACAGACTGACCCGGGTATACTTACCGTTGCGGGCGGACTTCACGCAACCCTTTGTCCGAAGGATTTTACCGATATTTCGATCGACATAGTGATCCCCGGACAGTGCCCTCATATTTTCCGCGATGTTATAAATGCCCGGGAGAGAGGGTTGCCCTACAATGCGATTCCCGGGCTTTACCTGAATGGACCCGGCGGGTTGAAAAAGACAACCGGCGCACCCCGTCACTGGGATTTCACCGATGCCGATTACCTTATGCCCGACCGCAGCCACCTCGCCCGCTGGATCGACACTTACAAAGTTGGCAACAGTCCTTACCCCAGTACTTATATATATACTTCACTGGGTTGTCCTTACAAATGTACTTTTTGTTCGATCTGGAGTCAGTTTAAAGGGAAATATTACCAGCGCACAATCGAAAGCCTGATCACGGAACTTAAATCCGTTGATGAATACCCAGTGGTACGCTTCGCCGATGCCAACACAGTAGTTGATGAGCAGTTCATGCTCGGACTTTTCCGCCGGATTGAAGAGGAGGGTATCCGCAAGACCTTCATTATGGACATCCGGGCTGATATTGCTGCAAGCCGGCCGGATATTATTGAAAGACTGGCCAGAGGCGGGTTGAAGGTAGTCATCTGTGGTTTTGAATCCTTCAGGGATGAAGAGCTGAAGCGGTACAATAAGGAATCCCCCGCTGCCGATAACCAGACGGCAGTTCAGGTATTTGAGGCGAACGGGATCATGGTGCGTGGCAATTATGTGATCCCGAACGACTATACGGATGCAGATTTCAGGGCATTGGCCGAATATTCCGACAGAAACCGGGTGGTATATGCCGGTTATACTGTTTTAACCCCTATGCCGGGAACTGTGTTTCATAAGCAGGTAAGAGCTGATATAGTGGACTTTAACTACAGGAAATACAATTTCTTTAACTCTGTAATGAAAACCACGCTTCCTCACGATGAGTTTCATACAAGGGTAGGGGAGCTCTGGCTGATAAAGAAGGGGAAGGACGTTATTTAATTGATAAATGATAATTGACAATTGACAATGGATAATAGCCGGTTGAGGAGGGTGCTTCTGGTGAATACCAATGTGGAGAGGGTGCCGTATCCTGTTCCACCGCTGGGGCTTTGTATGTTGGCTGAAAGCCTGAAGGGGCTGTATGATGTAAGAATTTACGACGGTGTTTTCGATGAAGGGTGCAACCTGTTATCAGCCGTTGAATCGTTTAATCCGGACTTTATCGGCTTCAGCATCCGCAACATCGATGATGTGGTTGCTGACCGTGAAATTTATTATATCGACGGAATCCTAAAACAGTTCATCCGGCCGGTAAAAAGCATCGCCCGGGTGCCTGTTATCCTTGGCGGAAGCGGTTTCAGCGTATTTCCCGAAGAGTTGATGGAACTAACGGGTGCCGATTACGGCATCGTTGGAGAGGGTGAATACGTTTTTCCATTACTGCTCGAATATATCATTGCAGGTAAATCTGTTGCTGATCTCCCCAATGTGATTACCTCATCTGCCCTGGTTGTTCAGAAAGGCGAGCGTTCTTTGACCAGAACAATGGCCGGATCGGGTTTTTCGGAGATTGACAGAAAGATAGATTTCAATCCCTACCTGGCCAAAGGGGTATATTCCATTCAGACAAAGCGGGGTTGTTCGCATGGTTGTATCTACTGTACATATCCGGTTATTGAAGGACGGAAATTCCGCACTCGGCAGGCTTCGGAAATCGCTGATGAAATTGAGCAGGTTAATGGGCGGCTCGGTTACATTACCTTTGAATTTGTCGATTCCACTTTCAACGATCCGCGGGGGCATGCCGAGGCAATATGCAGGGAGATCATCAGCCGGAAATTGAAGGTACGGCTCCGCACCATGGGAATGAATCCACGTCATTGCAGCGAAGAGCTTTTCGACCTGATGATCAGGGCGGGATTTGTACAGATTGACGCAACACCCGATACCGCATCTCCGCGGATGTTAAGGAGCCTTGACAAGGGATTCCGGCTTGAAGAGATCCGGACGATGGCCACTTTGATCAGGAAGTTCAACCTTCCCACGATGTGGTTTTTTCTTTTCGGCGGACCGGGTGAAAATCCTTCCACCTTTAGAGAAACCGTTGATTTCATCCGTGCCTGTGTTAACCCGGAGGATCTTGTATACATGGCTAGCGGTTTACGGATTTATCCGCAAACGCCGTTATATCGTACAGCCTTGATTGAGGGCATGGTCAGTCCAGGCGAATCCATCCTCTATCCACCAGTATATTATTATTCGAAAGAGATGGGGAAAGAGGACCTGGATGCGTCAATTCAGGAGACCGCCCGTTTGTTGCACAACTGTATTCCGGCCCTTGAAACCTCACCATCTCCTGAAATGATAAAGGAAGCCGCCGCCCTAAGGCAGGCAGAAAACCTGACGGAACCGATGTTCAGGACCCTGCTCAGAATCCGTAAAAGATGGCGGGATGCCGGGTTGGTTTAAACAATTTTGGAATCGAGCGCCAGGAACCTGAATTTTCCTTCAACGAACCTGGCATTTTTTACCAGTCCTTTTGACGGGCCACATTCAATAAAGGTTTCAATCCCTTTTTCAAGCATGCAAGTCAGCGTTTTGAACCAATTGAGGGGGTGATACAGGTTATTTGTTAGTTCCTGCCTTATCTCATGGGCATTACCAAGTTCCTGAGCATTGATAAGTGAAAGAAGAGGGCATGAAGGTGGGGAAAATGATATCCGGCTTACAGATTTTTCAAATTCAAGCGCTGCATCGCGCAGAAAAGCTGCATGGTAAGGGGTATTGACATTCAGTTGCCGGGTATGCAATGCGCCTTCCTCCCTGGCTGCTTCAAGTGCCCGCAAAACCTGGGTATAATCGCCGGAAATCACAAATGCAAACGGACTGTTTTGGTTGGTTATCTCGAGTTCATCGCCTGATTGTGCCACAATTCTGTCAATGTCTTGCCTGTTGAGCCCGATCAGCGTGCCCATGCTGTAACTTCTGCCGCGGGTCACATTTACTATGGCTTCATAGGCACTTCTTATGAGCCTGAGTCCGCTTGCAAAGTCAATCACGCCGGCATCGCAGAGGGCAGCATAAACCCCCATGCTGTAACCCGCTGTACAGACAGGTTTTATTCCAGACTCCCGCAGGGTTTGTGATGCTGCACAACTGTATATGTAGGTAATAAACTGGGTTAGGAGTTCACTATCAAGAAAATTACATTTCTCAAAACTGAAACCAGCCAATGCCGGTTCCGGCCCCGTTGAAGCGGTGAGAAGCAACTTGTTAAAATGCTCTGTAAACCCTGCTATCCGAGTGCCGGGATGATCGGTATAATCGTTGGCAAAAGCCGGGAAGATAAATGCTAAACTGCTATCAGGCAAGGGAGTAAAATGATTTATTTTTCAAGTTCCAGCAGCCGGTTTTCGTGTTCAATGATCAGCAACTGCATATCAATCAGTTCTCCGATTGTGGCTACAGGATTTTTAACTGCATATTTGCCGATTACCTTCAGCTCAATATTCAGGTTGTATTTTTTCTTGAATATCTCAATCAGTTCCAGGAACATCAGCGAATCCCCGTCGAGGTCTTTGATGATGTTTGTATTATCGTTTATCTGTGATGTATCGACTTCACACTCCTCAGCAAAAAAACTGTATACCGTCTCCCTGACCTCGTTCTTTGTATTTTCGGTGATTTTGGCCATCTTGTATTGAATTTCTGCAAAAATAATATTTTTTAGAGAAAATCAGGCCGGATTTTTTTGAATACCAGGGTTGCGTTATGACCACCAAATCCGAATGAGTTTGAAAGCGCTACCCCGATCTGGCTTTCCCTTGCAATATTAGCGATATAATCAAGATCCAGGTCCGGATCCGGGGTATCATAGTTTATTGTAGGCGGTAAAACACCCTTTTCCAGGCTGAGCACAGTAATGATGCCCTCGATGGCCCCGGCAGCGCCAATGGTATGCCCAAGCATCGATTTGGAGGAAGAGACCGGAATTCCGTATGCCAGATCCCCGAATACGCGTTTAATCGCCATTGTTTCATAGCGGTCATTCAATTCCGTAGATGTTCCGTGAGCATTGATATAACCAACCTCTTCCTTTTTTACACCGGAATTAAACAGCGCTTTTTCTATTGTCCGGGCCATGCCAGCCCCGTCCTGCATCGGGGCCATGATGTTGTAACCTTCACTGGTAAGCGCATACCCGGCCACCTCTGCATGTATGCCGGCCGTTCGGGCAAGTGCATGGTCGAGCGATTCAAGAATCAACACCCCGGCACCTTCGCCGATCACAAATCCGTCGCGGTCTTTCGAGAATGGTTTGCTTGCCTTCCCGGGGGGATCGTTGGCAACAGAGAGTGCATAAAGCGCATTGAATCCCCTGATCTCTTCCGGGTTAATAATCGAGTCGGCACCTCCAACGATCACGATATCAGACTGATTGTTCCTGATCATGTCGGCGCCCATTGCAATTGCATAAGCAGATGAAGCACAGGCAGTGTTGATCGCAAAGTTGGGTCCAAGCAGCTGGTATTCGAGAGATATCCATGCAGGCATGGAGTTGGTCATCGATTTAAAGACCGTATTTTGAGGTGTGGTATCCTGCTCAACACTTGAATTCCCTGTATTCACAACACCAAGGATCACGCTGCAACGTGTTTTGTCGCACGTTTCAAAGTCGATACCGGCATCGGCTACAGCCATTTTGGCTGCAGCTATACACATCCGGGTGACCCGTGTCATCTGCCCCGCAGCCCGTTTCTTAACAAAGGTCCGGGCAAATTCATCAAATTCCGGAGAAACTTCAGCAGCTATCTGTGTCTGATTTTCTGAAGGGTCGAACCGTGTTATCCTTTTGACACCGCTCTTGCCGGCGATCAGATTTTTCCAGTTTGTTTCCAAATCCAGGCCCAGGGAGGTGACCATGCCCATCCCGGTAACAACAACTCTCCTCATTGGAAATTTTCCTATTTGTTCAGATTTGCCGACCACCTGCAGATCATATCAACTTCGGCCTTGGTGGGTATGGCATCAGGATTCTTTTTGCGCCAGCTCTTGGTGGGCATGGCTCCCTTGGTAAGTTCTTTGCACATATCCTTTGCTTTATCAGCTTGCTTTTCGGCCGAATATTCATTCCATTTCGAAAAATTCAGCTTCATCCGGGCCATCGAACTGCCATCATCGGCATGACAGTCCATGCATGCACGCTGAACCAGCTTCAGCACACTGTCGGGAAGGGCGGTTCCGGGAGCGATGGCAGATTTTTCATCCGATCCTCTTGCTTGCCGGGGTGTGAATAGCATAGAGCAGGCAGCGACCGTAAAAATAACAACTGCAGCGATTGTGACTATTTTTTTCATGATTGTCGTATGTTTATACAAAAATAGTAAAAATAAACTTCAATACCTGAATTAATCAAAGGGTCCTTTTTCGAGTCCGAAATACTCCTTTATTGCATCATTCATCTCGCCAACAGGCAGGTGGGCGAGTGCGGTATATCGTTTTGATGCATTCAGGTAGGTGAACCTCAGGTGTTCAGCAATTTCGTCAGAATTTTCGGGAAGTCTTACCTCTTCATTTTCCAGCGGATAATCGTAGAAGCCAGAATTTGTCTTCATTCCGAGCCTCCCGACTGCGCAAAGCGATTCCAGTTTCCCGATAAATGGGGTAAAGTATTCGCGATGGGGATAATCTGCTGTATAATTCTCTACGGCAGCCAGCATAGTATCATTCCCTACACTGTCGCAGAAATCAAATACTCCGAACGGAAAGATCCGCTCCTTTACAACCTGGTCCATCTGTGCAAAGGTGCACCTCCCTTCGGCAACGATTCGGTATGCTTCGTTCTGAAAATCAAGGAATAACCGATTCAAAACAAAGCTGTTTGGCTCGTCGAACTCAAGGTACTTTCTTTGAATGGATTCAAGAAACTGGCGGACAAACACTTTGGTAGTATCAGACGTGGAGGATGTAGTTGTAAATTCCACGATGTTTTTCAATTGTACCGGGTAGAAAAAGTGCAACCCGACAAATTTTTCACGACGGGCCGAGGCAGGGGAGAGGAGAGAGGGATGAATGGAGGAGGAGTTTGATGCGAAGATGCAATCTCCGTGAACAAGTGTGTCAAGCTCCGAAAAGAGTTTCTTCTTCAGTTCAGGGCTTTCCGGGATTGCTTCTATAACCAGGTTGCAATCTGCAAGCGATTCAGGATCAGATGATATTACAGTCTGCCCGAGGATGTCAAACGCCTCTCTTTCGATAATGCCTGCATCCAAGGAGCGGTTGATCTTTCTTTTGACCTGCTTCATCATTTTATCCGGGTCAGCAGCCGGACTCACCAGCCAAACCAGTTTAAAACCGAAACCCACAAGGTAGTAGAAGATGCTTGTGCCCATCTTGCCTTCGCCGATGATGCCAATGGTAAGGATGCAGGATGCAGGATGCAGGATGCTAACTGATAATTTTTTCCAGGGACCTTTATCCTGGCCCATAACCAGTTTCCGGTATTCATCCATATTCTTTTGGTGCTCTCTGATATGCCGGTTGTAGCCAAGCATGGAGAGCATGAACCCGAGCCCTTTGTCGATGGCGATCTGTTTTGTGCGGATGAGCCGCATGATGAATGAGAATAATTTTTTCCTCTCCGGATCGCGGGTAAGCACAAACTCTTTAAAGGTGATCCATGATAGCCGTGCTTTCATCAAGGGAGAGATATCTCCTCCGGGACGGGTGAATGCCCCGTTGATGAAGAGGGCCTCTGCTTTTTTCCGGATCGTGTCGAAGGAGTATAGCCTGGCGATCGTCTCCATGTAACCGTCGAACAGGTCGATCTGCGACATGTTCATGTAGTGAACTGTAGGGAAGTGGCCAACACCCAGTTCCGGATCACAATAGGTAAGCCGGCCCTCGTCCCTGAATTTCCTGTGGACCTCTGTTCCCGGCGGGGCATTCAGCAGGTGAAGATTTACATGCGGAAGGTTATATTTCAGGGTGAAGTCAAAGATCCGGTCAAACTCCTCGAGGGTGTCGTTATCGAATCCGACGACAAAACTTGCGTTGATATGAATTCCGGCAGCATGGATTTTACGGATTGCCTCCTCATAGATTGATCCGCCCCGGTTATGATGTTTCTGCGATTCGTCAAGGCTCGCAGGGTTCAGCGATTCAAATCCGACAAGGATGTTGAAGCAGCCTGCATCGGCCATCAGTTTAAGCAGTTCATCGTCGGTGGCAACATCCAGACTGCACATGCATCCCCAGGAGATTTTGAGGGGAATGATCGCCCGCATCAGCTCTTTAGCGTACTTTTTATTAATGGTAAGGTTATCGTCGACAAAAAAGAAATATTTCGAGGGTGCGGCTTTTATCTCTTCAACAACATTTACAATCTCGCGGTAACGCATCTTGCGGCCGAAATTCTTCGAAACCAGGCAGAAATCGCAGTTGAACGGACACCCCCGGGAAACCTGGATGGCAACCTGGAAGATTCGTTTCATGTTTACCAGGTCCCAGCGCGGTGGCTTCTGCGTTTTGTATTCCACGTAACCTTCCGATTCATAAACCGGTTTCATGCAGCCATTTTCAAAATCTGCCAGACACTTTTCCCATTTGCCTTCCGCTTCGCCCGCAACCACAGAATCTCCGTGCTTCAGCGCCTCCTCCTGCTGGAACGTCGCATAAGGTCCGCCGAAAACAACTTTCACCCCCATAGCACGATACCGGTCACCAAGTGCAAACGCACGTTTGGCAGTAGCAGCCAGCGTAGTGATACCAACAATATCGGGACGGATATTCCGCGGAATCTCTTCGATCTCCTCATCGTAAATACGGATGTCGTAGTGGTCCGGCGTCAGCGCTGCAATGGTAGGCAGAGCCAGTGGCACCATCAGCCTGCGCTTTCCGAACATCTTCGCCATCTCGCTGTGAGCAGGATAGTTAACAAATTTTTGCCGCGGCGAAAGCAGAAATAATATGTATCTATTTTTCACTTTTCACTCTTAACTCTTAACTCTTCACTTTTCACTCAGCACATATCCGGCTTGCATGAATTTACTTACCTCCGTTACAAAACTGAGTACAATATCACCGGGCTGAAGTACCTCTTCATGCATGATTTTATCGAGGCAGAGCAGGGCCATAGGCGGACCGATATAGCCCATCGTTGCCATCTTTGAATAAAGCGTTTCGCGCGGGATGCCAAGTTCGGTGCACTCGTCCATCACCAGTTCTGAAATATGCTTCGATGGAAAATTGACCTGGAAATACCTGAGTTTGCTGAAATCCACGGGATGAAGTGCAACCATCCGCTTCAAACCATTAAGGAAGACAGAGCCATCGGGTTCATGAAAGTTGGCTCTCAGTTCCTCCTGGAACATCTGGGCCAGGTGATGATAACCCTTTTCAAACTCCTCCTTCGGGTTCATCCAGTAGGCCGGGCGTTTGTTGCCCATGGCAGAGGGCTTGTTGCCCCCGGTGGATTCGATGTAGGCATAATCTACGAACAGCCCTTTTCCCTCATCTCCGGCTGCCTGCAGAACCAGGGCGGCCGCTCCATCGCTGAGGAAATAGCGGAGAAAAAGTTCTTCCTTAGTCACCAGCGCCTGGTTGTAGTATTCGGCAACCAATTCGGAGGATGACATGCTTGAGGAGATCACAAGGGCTTTTTTATACCGCCCGGAACGGATCATGTCCGAGGCGATCATAAGCGCTTTATAAGCCGATGTGCAGTTGGCATGCACCGAAATTTCGGCACAGCGTTCGATTCCCAACCCTTCCTGGATGCGGACTGAGGCGGTAGGCATCTGGTCCTGGTGGGCGCTGCCGTAAACGATCAGGTCGATCTCCGACGGCTTCATCCCTGCATCAGCAAGTGCAACCTGAGCGGCCTTCACCGACATTGTTACATTGTCCTCAGTAAATTGTCGTGTAACCGGATCCAGGGCAAAATGGTAGAACTCCACTTCAAGGAGTTCGGCCATAAGAATTTTTATCCTTTTCAGCCATTTTTGGATCTTATCAGGGGCGTTCGTTAACTCCCCGAGGTAGTAATCCACATCTGCTGCCGGGATGGCTTTGCCGGGTAAAAACGATCCGCTTCCTGCAATTTTCACACTGGCCATCATGCAAAATATTTTTTAATGTACAAGGCTGTTTTCTCCTTGTGAAAATCGGCAATAACCGACTTTGCAAATTTGATGGCAGATTTCACGACTTCCCTTTTGGGCAATATCTTCTGAACAAATTTCATTTCAAGCGCTTCAGCCGCCGAAAATGTATTTGCCTTCAGCACCAGTTCAAGTGCGCGGCTGCGGCCGATAAGGGCCGACATTTTTACTATCCCTCCAAGGCCCGGCACCAGGTTAAAAGAGGTTTCCGGAAGGCCGAAAACGGCATCTTCGCCACAAAACCTGAAATGGCTGAAGAGGGTAAGTTCCAGTGCCGATCCAAGGCATACACCCCGGATGGCTGAGATTACCGGTATTTCAAACCGGTCCAGTTTCAGGAAGGTCTCATAATTTGCAGTGAGAACAGCTGGCACCCCGGTAACTACTCCATTGGCCACCACAGAACCCGACCTGATCTCCTCCAGAAGTGCCGGAAGTCCGGCTCCGGATGAAAAATGGCGGCCGTGTCCGCTGATAACAAGAGCCATGAATGCAGGGTTGTTCCCGATCAATTCCACAGCCTCCCTAAACTCCCTGAAGAATTCCAGGGTCATGCTGTTCGACGGCGGCTGATTAAGCACCAGCTGGCCGATACCATCAGATAAGCTCAGATCGAAGGTCGTAAAGCCGGGGAGGGTCATAGGCCTTTGTTGCGTTGTGATTCTGCCAGAGCAAGTTCGCAGAAGAGTCTAGTCTCCTCCTTCATTGCCTCTTCGGCCGGTAGTGTCCGGGCATTGCGCAGCGCCTTCATCACGGCATGTATTACAGGCAGAGGACGGTCCAGGGTCATTTTCTGCAACAGCGAAAAGGAAAAGTCGAATAGTTTTGCCCTGGGCACGATATAATCTACAAGTTTCATCTCCAGCGCATCCTCTGCATTTATCATATCGCCGGCCATGATCATCTTTAGCGAATTCTGAAATCCGGCAAGTTCGGTAGCCCTCACAGTACCGCCCAGACCGGGAAGGATGCCATGGTTGATCTCAGGAAAGGCAAAGAGCGAATTTTCGGTACAGACCCTGATGTGAGAGGCAAGAGCGATCTCTAGTCCACCGCCGAAACAGATGCCCTGGATCGCGGAAACTACAGGTATATTAAGGTTCTCCAGGTGGCTTAATACAGCTTTTCCACCTTCCATTTTCGCTGCAAGATCCTCCTTCTCCCTGATCATTTTAAAGAGATTTTCCAGCTTTCCCCCACCCGAAAAATGCTTTCCGGCGCCACAAATCAATATTCCCTTCAGGTAGTCGTAGGAGGTCCACTTCCGGATCACTTCCAGCGGAAGGAACTCAGGATTTTCCAGATAATTCTCCGGCGGGTTGTCGAGAGTAATGATCCCGATGTCCTTGCGAATTTCCCAGCTTATCTTATCACTTTTTTCCATAAATCTGCTTCCTACTTAATATTGCCTGTCAGTTGAGGATATTCATCTCGGCAGGGACATCACACGGCATCCGTGAGGTGTCTACGAACACTGTTTTAACTGTTGCCCTTGCTGCCGGCAAACCGGTTGTTTTGTTGAACAGCTTCTGTTCAAAAACCAGGTACGGGGCCGACCGTTTTGTCCGGGTAACCACCTCGATCTCGTCGAACAGCCTTATTTCGCGCTGGTAGCGTATATGAACATCCACCACAACGAGAAACAGACCGTTTTGGGTAAAAAACTCAAGCAGTCCGGCATCCCTGAACAACTCCCAGCGTGCCTGTTCAATGTAGTTCAGGTAGACCGCGTTGTTGACGTGTCCGTATGAGTCGAGCTCATTCCCGCGGGCCGTTATTTTACTCCGATGAATCATTCGGCGACCAATTTTCCCTTGAATTTCAGAAATGTTGTGTCGTTCGCCGAAAGGGTTGCCTGAACGGAGTAACACCCTTCTTCCGGCTGCTTTACAACCAGGTCGAGGGTGATCCCGGGGTATTCCAGCGGGCTGATCATAGACAAAAACTTTATGTTATCCGATTCAGTCAGCTTCAGTTTTTTTCCCGTTATTGAATTCAGGGCCTCCACGATCATCTGGACCTGGCACACGCCGGGAACCACCGGGTTTCCGGGGAAATGTCCGCCGAAGATGGGATGACCGGGATCCAGCACAAGTCCGGCAGTGTAATGCTTCAACACCACTCCCTGCGGATTGATTTCGTCGCGACCGTCGAGGGTTTTAATAGTATAAAACGTATTTAGTAACATGATTAAATTTTCACCTGTCAGATTAACCGTCAAAAATACAAAATGTAAAGGAATACCGGGTTGCCTAATTGCTATTGGCTGATCCACCCGAGTTTAATGATCAGACCTATCCCCGGATTGTAGAGGCGGATTTTCTGGACGAAGGTGCCTGTGGGATATTCAAATTCGATGCGGTATTTGTCCCAGGGATTGGTTCCCCCGGCGATTTCGGTCACATAACTGGTTTTCGGGTCAATGTAATAATAGCAGTTGCTTTTGCTCACATAAAGTACCGGTGCGCCGTTTTTTTTATCGGTAAACTGCACCAGATCATCTGTTGAAAAACTGTAAAACATCAGCGCCCGGAGATCTGCCTCAATGATTTTCAGGAGCGCTTTTTTTTGCATCGGGGTAAAAATGTAGTGGGAGATAAACCTGCCTCGCAAAAACTCCACATCGAAGATCGTCATCCCGATGTCGTTGGCAAAAACAATCCGGTATGAGGTATCTGCACTTTTTTTGATCATTGTATAGCCGGTGAGATGAAATTCCCGGATGTCCATGGTTGTACGGAAGAGTGATTTTTCGAACATCCCCATGAATGGCGATTCCCACGACGACCTGGCAAGAGTTGCATTATTTCCTCTTAACAGGGTGCTTTTGTCGACCGGGGAGCAGCCCCACAGCAACGCCAGGAGAAGACTAAGGAATAAGGAACTTCTCATCAGCGATGGGTTGGTTGATTTTTTTTGCCCTGAACTCGATCCGGGTATAGTCGCCTGAGGCTTCGCGCATCACAAGCCTTTCAACGGAGTAGTCGTTTTTGTTGAAATAGAGGATTATTTCGCTCAGCGACTCCCTGATTTTTGAATTCTGAGGGATGAGTTTGACAGCATACCAGCTCCTTGCATCGGAATAACTGGCCTGGAATTTTTTTGGGTCCGCCAGCAGTGTTCCCTGCACCGCCCCGAGGATGATACCATTGATCTCCCGGAAAATCTTGTTCGACTGAACATTCACCTGTTTTTCTGTATTGTCGTCCTTCACCAGCATCTGCTCGCTGTTGATGACGATGAGGTAGGGGAAAGGCTCGGTATACTCCCAGCGTAGCTTTTTCTCTTTTTTAAAGTAGAATTTGCCTTTCGATGTGATCTTCTCCGACAGTACGCTCATCTCTTTCTCCTGAACGAAGTCACTTTCGATGGTGTTTGTCCGTTTGGCCGTCTCCTGCACCTTCTGCCTGATCATCTCTGCCTCTTTCGGAGGAATCTGCTGCTGTTGCTGGGCCATGCCTGCAAAGCATAGCAAGATCATCAGCAAAAAGGGAAATAGTGTTTTGTTATTCATACGCCGGCAAATTTACCAGTTTTTCCAATGGTACAACCTCCAGTCCCTGCTGACGGATGCTGATGAGCACCCGGTCGAGAATTTCCGCCGTCACCCGCTGCGTATCGTGCATCAGGATGATATCACCGGACTTAAGTTTGTCGGTGATGCGAAGGTATAGCCGCTCCGGATCGCTGATGGCTGTATCAAGCGACCATCGGCTCCAGGCGATGACCGCGTAACCTGTTCTCCGCAATCCGCCACTCACCATGGGGTTGATAACGCCATACGGCGGACGGAAGAATTTAACATTTTTCCCGGTAACCGACCGGATCAATGATTCGGTTTTCAGCAGGTCGCGGTGAATCAGGAATGGCGGCCAGAAATCCCACAGTTTAGTATGGGAATAGGAATGGTTGCCCAGGATATGTCCTTCGGCATTGATTCTCTTTATCAGCTCTTCATTTCCGGGTATTTTACGGCCGATCAGGAAGAATGTGGCAGGAACGCCGTGTTTTCTGAGCACTTCGAGGATCGCCGGGGTAGTGTCAGGGTCGGGACCATCGTCGAAAGTGATGGAAATATTTTTGTCATCCCTGCTGCCCCGGCATATCACAGGATGGTGAAACTGCGAACAGGGCATGAACGAGAGAATTACCGGAACGATGAGGTAGGTCAATACCAGCGGGATATAAAACCATGCCTGATATTTAAAGAAAAAGCCGGTTATCCCACCTTCACAGGGGCAGATTAGAAATCTTACCAGGTTGAACGTAAGTAAAATCAGGAAAAAGAGGAGGGTGGCCGTCCTGAAATTTACTCTTTTCATACAGTGCCTGTGAGTGTAAAGGTATGTTCCAGGTTGCGGTAATGGTTCCAGATCAGGATATTTTTTAAAGGTCTGATGAATGATCCGCGGTAACGAGCCATTTCAGGAACCAGGGCATGGCGGAAGATCATGGAGGCCAGCCAGAGTGCAAAAATACCGGATGTGTGGAATTCACCGGAAAGATGCTTGAAGGCTGCGATATCTGAACCCTGAGGCAGGGTATCCATTGCTTCATGGTAAATTATATCACCTGATGGATCGCCGTTCACTCCGAGGATGAAAAGATCGATATCGTTTACCGACAGACAATTGGCTTCAAGAAAACAGGTGATCTTGTGTAGGATCTCTTCCTTCCCGTTCGGTTTGTATAGGGTGGTTACATCCCTGAGTGAGGCGATGGAGTGATCTGTTTTGCTTTCGGACAGCAGGAAAAATCCGGCACCTTCGCCGGCAATACTACCTCTGGTCGTATCTGCGTAAAGATCAGTAATCCCTGATGGATTCTTTTTCCAGTGGCCCAGACGCTGGGTAATGCGGAAAGCATTCGCAGTGAGTTCGTCCATTCCGCCAGCCAGAACGGTCCTTGCTTCGCCCGAACGGAGCCGGATCAATGAATCGATGAGGGCAGTCTCAAATGAAAATCCACGGTGACAATAGGTAAAGTTATATGCGTGGCATTTGAGCAGCAGGGCAATCTGGCCGCTCACCGTGTTGTGTGTCGACTGGATAAACGAGGTAGGGGTGAGGAGTTCTTCGTTGTTTCGGATGAGCGTGGCCAGGAATTTCTCGGTATCCTCGAGGCAGCTCATCCCGGTGCCAGTTATGATTGCATCCGGCAATTCATACCCTGCATCCAGCATCCTGCAACCTGCATCTTCAAGACAGATCTTCGCCGCCGAAATCCCCATCTTGATGATACGGCTCATCCGGCGAACCATGTCGCCTGCCACATAATCCTTATAATTGGGCTCCTGGATCTTGAAAAACTCGGGACCGGGAGGTACGATCTCATCCGGAAAACGTGAACTGTCGAGCGTTTTCTGCGCCGAAACCAGGCCGAGACCGTTGATATATGCAGGTTTTTGTGAAATCAAGACTATTTACGATTGAGTTGATAATTGATAATTGATAATTGACAATTGATAATGGACAATTGACAGTTGATAATTAATTAACTCTTGACTCTTGACTCTTCACTTTTAACTCTTCAAAATTATCGTCGAATTGTTGCCTCCAAACCCAAAAGAATTAGAGAGAACTGTATCAACCGGCATCCGGAGCAACCCGGTCACCGGCCGGATATTCAGTTCCTTCATAGGAGTTGTCCAGTTCAGGTTGGGGAAGAGGCAGCTGTTCTGCATCGAGAGCAGAGAAATCACCGCCTCGATTGCCCCCGCTGCGCCCAGTGTATGACCTGTAAAAGCTTTGGTGGAGCTGAATGGGGGGACATTTTCCCCGAAAACCTTCTCGATGGCAACCCCTTCCGAGAGGTCATTGTTTTGCGTCCCGGTCCCGTGAACATTGATATAGCTGATCTGATCACACCTTAACCCGCTCATGGCCAAGGCTGCCTGCATGGCCAGTGTGGCCCCGGTCCCTTCGGGTGAAGAGGCGGTCTGGTGATAGGCATCGTTGGCGTTTCCGGAGCCGATAAGTTCGGCCAGCGGTTGTTTCCCGCTTTTTTCGATCATCTCCTCCGATTCCAGCACAACAAAGGCGGCTCCTTCGCCGATGGTAAGTCCGGCCCGATTTTCGTCGAACGGTTTACAGCCTTCGCGGTCAAGTATCATAAGAGTATTAAAACCGTTGACAGTGAACCTGGTGGCAGAGTCTGTTCCGCCTGCAACCACACGGTCGATCATCCCGGCTTTGATCATCTGGGCCCCCAGCATCATGGCATTGGCCGATGAACTGCAGGCGGTGCTGATCGTGGTCATGAAATCCCTGATCCCTGTGTAGTCG
>CAYHCQ010000005.1:0-33167 GCA_964355115.1 uncultured Prolixibacteraceae bacterium
CGCCAGATCAACCAGGAACTTGAAGAACAGGCAAAGGCTCTGAAACTTGCGGAAGAGAGCCTCCAGCACCAGCAGGAGGAGCTGCGCGTCATCAACGAAGAACTTGAAGAACGCACAAAAGTCCTCGAACTGCAGCGCGATGATATCCGGAAGAAAAACCAGGCGCTCGAACAGGCTCAGCAGGAAATTCACCACAAGGCCGAAGCCCTTGAAATTGCAAGTCGTTATAAATCAGAGTTCCTGGCTAACATGTCGCATGAATTACGTACCCCGCTCAATAGCATTCTTGTGCTGTCAGAGATCCTTGCACTCAACAAAAAGGGAGGGATGACCAACGAAGAGGTCGAATTTGCCGGTGTCATAAACTCCTCGGGCAAAGATCTTCTCGACCTTATAAACGATATCCTGGACCTCTCTAAGGTGGAGGCCGGTAAATTTGAGATCGAGCTTGAAGAGATGAACCTGGGCGACCTCGAAGACTATGTAAAACGTACCTTCGCCCAGCTTGTAAAAAACAAAGGCATTACACTTGTTACCAATGTGGGAAAAGGCCTGCCCGAACACATCATGACTGATACGCAAAGGGTGATGCAGATCGTTAAAAACCTGATGTCGAATGCCATTAAATTCACTGAGAAAGGTGGTGTAACCCTTAAGGTTTGTCGTCCTGCCGATAATACGCTCTTTACCAATTCAGCGCTTTCAGCCGGAAACAGTGTCGCCATCGAGGTCACCGATTCAGGAATCGGAATTGCCGAGGAGAAGATGAAAGTAATCTTCGAGGCTTTCCAGCAGGCGGACGGCACCATCAGCCGCAAATTCGGAGGCACCGGTCTTGGACTTACCATTTCAAGAAGCCTCGCACGCCTTCTTGGCGGTGAGATCCAACTGAAAAGCAAAGTCAACACAGGCTCGACATTTACCCTATTTCTGCCAATTTTGCAGGAAACGGATGAGAAAACCGCCGAAGAGCCCGAAATCCAACCTGAAATGCACCCTGAGCCCGCTAACATGGCGGCTACTCCTGAGGTGCCAGCCCCGAAATATCCAAAACCGGTCTATACCGAAGAATCCGAATCATCCGGCTCCAGCTTCCTTCCCGACACTGTTTTCGAAGGGAAGAAGATCCTCATCGTCGACGACGATATGCGCAACGTGTTTGTGTTGTCAAAGATCCTTGAGGAGAAGAAGGTGAATATCGTTATTGGCAGAAATGGCCGGGAAGGGTTAGAAAAGCTCATGGCGAACCCCGACACTAACCTGGTGCTGATGGACATCATGATGCCGGAAATTGACGGGTACACCGCTATGCGTGAGATCAGAAAGGATGCCCGGTTTGCCCAGCTTCCCATTATTGCACTCACTGCAAAGGCAATGAAAGGCGACCGTGAAAAATGTATTGATGCCGGAGCCAACGACTATATGTCGAAGCCGGTTCAAACAGAGAAGCTACTCACCCTCCTCAGAGTCTGGCTCCACAAGTGATCCGGGTTCGGGATTTACAATGTCATTTGTTTGTTCCTCAAAGAGCTTTCTTTTATGCTTTACCAGCCTTCCATCAACGATGAAAACGATCGCTTCGGCAATGTTTGTCGAATAGGCTGCCAACCTCTCTATAGTGGTCAGTATGAGGATCAGCTGTGTGGCAACAACAATTACCTCCGACTTATGCATCATCTCATCGATGATCCTGGCTGAAACTGTCTGAACCCGCTCCTCAATATCCCTTGCCAGTCCGAAAATATCCTTCACAAATGCAGTATTCCGGCTATTCAGGATGTTGATTACATCATTGACGATCAAATCGGTCATTTTTACAACCTCATCAATATGCAGTTCAGAAAGGATATCCCGGTATTCACTCACACTCTCGACTTTCTGGGCAATACTCACGGCATGATCGCCCATCCGCTCCAGGTCGTTGTTCATCCTGAGGGCCGACATGATCAACCTGAGGTCGGTGGCAACTGGCTGGGTTAAGGCAAAAATACGCTGACAAAGCTTGTCGATCTTGACATCCAGCTTATCCACCTTTTTATCGTTCTCAACGATCTGCCGTGCAATTTCAACATCCCCTGCAAGCAGCGCAGTGAGTGAAAGATGTACCTGTTCTGCAACAAGATTTCCCATTTTGAGAACCCGCTTGTTCAGTTTATCCAGTTCCTGTTCAAAATGTCGTTCCATGATTTCAATTTTAGATTTACGATTTTGTCACGCGTCACGTGTCACGCCTACCAACCGGTAGGCAGGCGTCACGATTTTCTCAACCAAATCGTCCGGTAATATAATCTTCTGTTTGTTTTTTATCAGGCGTGGTAAAGATCTTCTTCGTTTTACCGAATTCAATCAGTTCGCCGAGATAGAAAAAGGCAGTGAGATCGCTCACGCGGGCTGCCTGTTGCATGTTGTGAGTTACGATCACAATTGTATAATTTTTTTTCAGCTCGAAGATGAGCTCCTCAATTTTTGCGGTCGAGATGGGATCAAGCGCACTGGCTGGTTCATCCATAAGGATCACTTCTGGTTCAACCGCAAGGGTTCGTGCTATGCACATGCGCTGCTGCTGACCTCCCGACAGGCCCATGGCCGAATCGTGCAGCCTGTCTTTTACTTCATCCCAGATAAATGCGTTCTTCAGCGACCGTTCTACAATTTCCTCAAGCTTGCCCTTGTTGCTTATTCCATTGATCTTTGGTCCGTAAGCTACATTCTCGAAAATCGATTTTGCAAAGGGATTTGATTTTTGAAAAACCATGCCGACCTTCTTCCGAAGATTGACCACATCAAGCTGTTTGTCATAAATATTCAGTGAATCAATCAGAACTTCACCGGTAACCTTTACACTGGGGATCAAATCATTCATGCGGTTCAGGGTACGCAGGAAAGTGGATTTCCCACAGCCCGAAGGACCTATGAAGGCCGTTACCTCCTTCTCAGGAATGTCCACCTTAATGGAGTTGAGTGCCATTTTTTCCCCGTAGAAAAGGGTAAGGTCGCGGGTTTTAATCTTAGCATCTTTCATTCGTAAAATGGTATATCGGTTATTTCGCCTTCCTTCTGATCCTCGACCGGATGATCACCGCGGTAAAGTTAAGCATAAAGGTAAGTAGTAATAGAACCATTGTAGTCGCAAACTGCAATGGCAAGGTTTCATCCACATTGGAGGACTGTGTCGATAAAATATAGATGTGATAACCAAGGTTCATAAACTGATCGCTGAGTGATGATGGCAGGGTAGCCAGGTAATATGCGGCGCCGGTAAACAGGATGGGAGCAACTTCCCCCGCCCCTCTGCTGATCGCCAGGATGGTTCCGGTCATGATGCCGGAAATGGATCCCGGAAGAACAACCTTTTTTATGGTTTGCCACTTGGTGGCTCCGAGTGCCAGGCTCGCTTCACGCATTTCGCGCGGCACGGTGCGGATGGCCTCTTCAACCGAAACTATCACTACAGGCAAGGTAAGCAATGCCATTGTGAAGCTGGCCCACAGTATGTTTGGTTGTCCCCATTTCAGCTCTCCTCCTAGAAAGATGTTATCCATCCCTGTACCCACGAACTTGATAAAAAATCCCAGACCGAACAAACCGAAAATAATGGATGGAACAGTTGCCAGGGTACGAACTGCGAAACGGATCGTTTGGGCAATAACAGATTTCTCACTGGCATATTCGGTGAGGTAAATTGCCGTAATTGTTCCGAAAGGAACTGCAGCAACCGACATGATGATAACAAGCAATGCGGTGCCGTAGATGGCAGGAAAAATCCCGCCTTTCATCATCCCATCTTCGGGGAAGGCGGTCAGAAACTCCCAGGAGAAAGTATCAATACCGCCAATGATAATAACAACAAGGATGATAATAATGACAGCAATAATCAGAAATGCAGAAAAAGCGGTACTCCCAATGAATAATCCACCGATCAGCCGTGTCTTGTTCCTCATTATGTTTTTCCTTGAAAACGTTTAACCAATTTACCTTTTACATAAAATTCTGCCAGGGCATTCAGGCTGAAAGTAAATACGAACAGCAAGGAACCTATCAGAAATAAAACGCTGTAATGTGTGTCGCCGAAAACCACCTCCGCCATCTCGGCTCCAATGGTTGCCGCCAGGGTACGCACCGATTCAAAGGGGTTTATCCCAATCATCGCAGCATTTCCCGTTGCCATCAATGCTATCATGGTCTCACCGAATACTCGGCCGATCCCAAGTAATATGGCGGCAAAAATACCGGGCGTTGCAGCAGGCAAAACTACAAAAAGTGCTGTTTGCCATTTCGTGGCCCCCAGTGCAAGGCTTGCCTCGGTATAGGAGGCAGGAATCGCGGTCAAGGCATCCTCTGTAATTGTGAAGATGATTGGAATGGCTGCAAGCGCCATGGCAACACCACCCACGAATGCATTTAATCTTCCGTCGTATCCGAAAATTCCCTGAAAAAAACTGGCCAAAACCATAAGGGCGAAAAAACCGATTACTACCGAGGGAAAACCTGCCAGGAGTTCAATTGCCGGTTTGATTATCTCACGCAGCCAGTATGGTGCGAATGCTGCCGAAAAAAGGGCCGCGAGAATGGCAATGGGTGCGGCGAACAGGATGGCGATAAGGGTAATCTTGAATGTTCCGATAAAAAGCGGAACCAATCCGTATCTCGGATGGTCAGAAACCGGAAGCCACTCCTTTCCTGTCAGGCTTCTGAAAGTTGCAACATCCGCACCGATGCTTGATGTATCAGTTGCCATTGCCTTGTTTTCTGTCATCATGGTATCGGTTTCAGTAACACCATACTGCTCCTGCACCATCTCTGTCCCGGGTTTTACAGCAACCTCCTTATGTGATTTAAAAATGGGCAGCGACTCACGGAAAACAAAAACGAAAATCAACACAATGATGGCAATCGACAGAAACGCAACTGAGGTGATTATTTTTTCCGAAAGGAACTCCGACAACCGAAACTTCTTTCTCAGCGACTCCCTGGTAAATACAAATCCCGAACCGGGCTCTTTATTACTCATGCTGTTTCTGTTAAAAGTGAAAGGCAACATTCAATAAATGCCGCCTGTCACTTGTATTCAATAATATTCAAAATTTATTTAACCGGAAAATAACCAACTGAAGCAACAATCTTCTGCCCGTCGGGACTTAAAATCCAGTCAATATATGCTTTTATATCACCTGTGGGCCGGTTTTTCAGATACATGTAAAGGTAACGTGTGATGGGGTACTGACCCGCCTTTACAGTTTCAGGAGTGGCAACATATGCCGGGCTTTTATCGTCTTTCTTTACAGCGCAATGCTTTACACCAGCTGCGTAGGCAGCACCGCCGTAGCCAATACCGAATTTATCTTTTGATACTGCGTTAACCACAGCCGCAGTTCCCGGAAGGGTCTGGCAGCTTGCAGCATAATCGGTCTTTACAACGTTGTCCTTAAAAAACACATATGTTCCCGAACTGTTCTCACGGCCATACAGCTTGATCGATTCGTCGGGACCACCAACTTCTTTCCAGTTGGTTATCCTGCCTGCAAAGATCCCGCTCAGCTGTTTAACCGACAACTCTTTTACTGGGTTCGATTCATGAAGGAAAACCGTGATGCCGTCTTTGGCGCAGGGAATTTCAACGCCGAGGCTTGCATAACGATCTTTCAGTTTATCCATCTCACTCCGTTTCATCGGCCTGCTTGAGTTGCAGATATCTGTTGATCCGTTTATCAATGCGGCAATCCCGGTACCCGAACCGCCGCCGGTAACCTGGATAACGGCTTCCGGATGAGCTTTCATATAGATCTCTGCCCATTTCTGCGCAAGAATTACCATGGTATCTGAACCTTTTACGGTGATCTTTTTAGGCGCCGGCATAAAACTGAATCCGATCATGGCAATGAGCAGAACAGCAAACGCTGTCATAACTTTCTTTGAATTTTTCATCTTTGTATTTTTAACAATATTAATTATTTTTTGCTAAACATCCTTTGAGCGGACCTTAAAATTTAACCTGTACTCTGACAGTAAGCAGGTTCTGCTTGATCACGTTGCTGTAATCGTAAGCGCTGGTGATATCATTGACAGTATAATTCGATGTTACATTGCCTACCCCCGTTTTTGCATCCACGATACCGCTCTTGGTATTCATCGGTATCTCGTAAGCAACCATGAATTTAATGTTGTCGTCGAAGAAGTAGGTGTATCCAAAGGTCCAGGTGCCATAAGCGATATCACTTGTACCGCTCTTGAGATTGTTCGTCACAACAGTTTTTGACTGGCTGTTTGTGGCTATTACAGGATCGGAACCGGCATAGGTGAAGTTATTTGTCGTCTTCGAACTTCCTCCATCCCATTTGTTTGTACCGATCTGGTCGGCTGCAAGCGTGGTGTTGGGGTTGTAATAATCGTACCGAACTGCGAGCTGGTTGCGTTTCCCGATGTTCTTGATCAGATAAATATAGTAACCGCTGAAATTCTTACTGATGGCCGGACGGGCGAGGGTGGTTTTGGTCGTGGTCGTGGTCAGTGTCAGGGTATCGTTCTTGAGTGATGAAGTCATCGGACCGACAACGCTTGCAGTTGATGTGTATCCGGGTGTTGAGTTCACGCCAAAGATGTATTCTCCCTTAAGAGCTAAACCACCGAGAAAATCGAAATAGAGCTGAGCTTCAAAACCTACCCAGTTTTTTTTGATTGTCTTTCCGATATTGTCAAGTTTCTTGCTGTAGGTGTAATCCGAATTTAAAACATCCACGGTGTTGGCTTTTATCTGTCCATAGTAACCATGTGCACCTATCGTAAGAGCTCCGATTCCACCCAGTTTAAAACCATAGGTGGCACGGCCCATGAAATCCTTGGCATTGTCAAAATCGTTGTTGGTTGGGTTAATGTTCACACCGGCTGCATTATTGATAGTCAAACCGTCGTTACCATTGAAAATGGCCAGCTGTACCTTCAGCGGAATGCTGGGGGGTGCAATTTCGAGTTTAGCACCCAGTGCACGTTCACCCGGATAAATGGCACGAATAACACGCGAACGCTCCGGAACCTCACGGTTGCTTGATGAATACTCAACTTCATAGTTGGGCCTGTTGAACTGACCAACCCAGAGTGAAAAGGTCTTTAACCAGCGGTCGTTGGCCTGCACATAAGCATCCTTAAGAGTAATGCTGCCGGGAAGGAAATCGGGCTGAACTACAAATACGATTCCGTTAACCGGCTCATAGGTGAATTTCACCCGTGCTCTGCGCACCTGAAAAAGATTGGAGGGATAAGCGCTGGCGGCTTCATAATGAAGCCATTGGGCCTGGATATAACCCGAAATCTTAATCTTCGTAAGCTTGGCCAGATCGGCTTCAGCGGTGGAAATTCTTTCCTCTACACCGCCAATTTTGTCGCGAAGAGTGGATACATTCTCTTTAATAGTGTCTTGTTCTTTCTTGATCTGGTCAATCTCTTTCTGGGCAACTACCCGGGTCGAGAAAAACATTGCCGGAAGGATAACTCCCGAGATTAAAAGGATTCTTGTAAATTTTTTCATAACGGTCAGGGTTTAATTTTGCCGCAAAGGTAGACCACCCCGACTCTGACAATGTTAACTTAAAATTACCATTAAGTTAAATAATTGTTAACGGAATTAAGAAAATCAAACCGTAATCTTTGGGAAACTCAATTTGAAGGTGGCTCCAGGCTCATTGGTTATGATTAATGAACCATCAATCTGCCGGACAAGAATATTGACAATCTGAAGTCCCATGGTCTTGCAATTTTCAATATTGAACCCTTCCTGTAACCCTATACCATCATCACTGAATACCAGATCCAGAACAGGCGACTTCGAATCGTTGATGAGATTAATACCAATCTTGCCGGACCTTCCGTCGGGAAAGCCATGCTTGTAAGAATTACTGAGTATCTCATTCACGATCAGTCCCAGGGGAATTGAGGTCTCGATATCGATGACCGCCTCATTCGCTTCAATATTCATCTGAATATCCCTTCTGTTATAAGTGCCGGCAATCACCGAGGCCAGGGAGTGCAGGTAATCCGTAAAAGAGATCTTTTCGAAATCAGAAGAACGATACAGCATCTCATGCACAAGTGACATGGAGCGGATGCGTAACTGCAAATTTGTGAGCGACTGTAGAAGTTCCGGGTTCCTGGTCTGATCCTTTTGCATGTTAATAAGGCTCACCAGTATCGCAAAATTATTTTTTACCCTGTGATGAATCTCTTTCAACAGGTTTTCTTTTTGTTTTGTCCCTTCCATAATTTCCATCTCTTTTGTTTTCCTGTCCTGGACATCCCGCGTTACGGCAACAAGCTCTGTGTATTCACCGGTTTTGTGATCAAAAATAGGATTTAAAATGCTTTCCACCCATAAAAAACCGCCGTCCTTCTTCCTGGCCGGGTAAACCAGTTCCGTCGGCATACGGGTTTCCAGCATCTCATCAATCCTTCTGGCAGTATATTCATGGAAATCGGGATGAATGACTTCATAGGGTGTTATTGCCAGCATCTCAGCATTTGTAAACCCAAAAAGTGATTGCGAAGAAGGTGAAGCAAAAATGTGTCTGGACTCTTTATTAATGCGGGTAACAACATCCAGGGAATTCTCCATAATAAACCTGAATTGCTCTTCTCTTAACCTCGTTTGCTTCTGGGTTTCACGGCGCTCCCACATCTCCAGGTTCAGGTTCTCGTTCAGGTGTTGCATGTTTCGCCTGATAAGCCGGTTGTAAAGGAACTGGATCATGACAATCAGCACTGTGATCGCAGCAAGTCCGGTAATGACTTCAACAAAAACAGACTGAATGGTTTGCTTCCTTATATTAAGCACCTGGCGCTCGTTTTGCTTTACCAGCATGGCATTGGCCTGAAGAATCCGGGTATACCGTTGTGTGGCATCTATCAAGGCAACACTGCTGCTGTTGTTTTCAAGCATGATGGTATCCCTTTCTGCTGATTTCATTTCATAATACTGCAATGCCTTCACATAATCCCCTTTCCTATAATAATAATCATAGATCCTTCTGTAGGCATTTTCAATAAGCACCCGCCTGTGAAAGTACCGGGCCACCCTCAACCCCTGGTCCATATATTTTTCGGCCGAATCAAGTTTGCCGAGCATATAATAATCGCCTGCTATATTGATGATAGAACTGTTGATGTCGTGATTTTTGTGTGCTCTTACCCTGGCCTGCAGTGCAAGAATATTATTCCGAAGTGAACTGCGGTGATCACCTGTTTCGCTGTAAATATGTCCGATCCGGGTATATATGGTTCCCAAAAAGTAATCACCCAGGTGTTGGTAATCCTTTAAAACCTTATTGTAATGCTCCAGCGCCTCCGGATATTTGCGCTGGTCCAACAGTAATCCTCCCATATTGTTTGCAATGCTGCCGATCCCGTATGGAAAGTTTGCCAATTCGTAATACCTTCTTGCCTCAATGAAATAGAACCGCGACGTATCAAAGTTCTTCTGAAGTTCATAGGAGATAGCCAGAAGTTCGAGGAACCGGGCGCCTGAGAGGTTATCTTTACTCCTGATGGCGAGTCCGGCCGCTTGCTTCAGGAGTTCCGCCGAATACTGGTACTTCTGGATATTCTGATGAATTAAGGCAATCTGGCCAATAACCTGAATCAGGCCTGCCGTATCACTGAGTAAGGAATATAGACGCATCGAGCCAAGATAATTCTCAAGAGCAAGGTTATAAAGCCGTTTTGACGAAAAATAATCACCCATGAACCGCCTTGCTTTTGCCTTGCCCGGAATACTGTTTTCCTGAGCCGACAAACGATAAGCCTCAATAACATATGAAAAGGAACGGTCGGGGATACTGTCGCGCAAAACTTCAGCCAGTTGTAAAAAGACTACTATTTTTTCCGCCGGACCTATTTCAGAGGATTTACTAACAGAAACAAGGCTGTCATATGCGCACCTCTGTGGCGACACATATCCGGCCCTGCCATCAATAGCAACGATAACCAAAACGATTATGAAGGAAAGAAACCTTTTCATGCCTGCCTGTGAAGGTGACGCAAAGTTACATTAATTGTTAACTATTTCTTTCCTGCTTCACCGGTCGGATATAGTTTACGAGGTCCAGAACTTCGGGTAAAAGTTTACCAAGAACCTCTGTATTCTCTTTTTTCAAAACACTCCCGATTTCCTGCAACCTGTTTGTCAGAGCCTCCGGTATATTTTCCGATGTGGAGATGAACTTGTCAAAGTAATCCATCAGCACCATGTTGTCATGCCAGCTACCGATCATCATCTCTGACTGATTAAGTGAGGTCACCACACGATCAAGGAATTCATCCTGTCGCATCGAAAGCAAAAGGGTACAGATCGTCGACATCGACTTCAGCTCTTTCCTGATGTTGTGAACATTCTCAGGCTGGTCGGCCAGAGCTGTTAAAACCGTAACTCTTTTTGATTTTTCAGCCAGGAAACGATTCGACTGTGAAACCATCCTTGCGGGATTTACAAGGCCAATCACCAGCTGCACTACCTTATCGGTTTTTCGTATGTCCTTCTCCCTGAATTCCCGGATGACCTTCATTAGCTTAACCGTCTGCAATTTCTCCTGATTCAGCATAAAGGCACGGAAGGATTCCAGCACGGCTGATGACTGATCAAACCTTTCAAGCAGGAGGAGGCTGACCTGGATCTCCCTGATTTTTCCCGACCGCCGGTAAAGATTATTGAAACGGGCAATATGCTTTTTCTGGTTGAACGTATCAGCGTCTATCAGTTCAAACAATTGGAACAAGGCATATAACTTTTTAACATCGAGCCTCGACCGGTGTATGTCCTTCATTTCTGAAGTGATGCCGGCCTTATAAAGATTGGCAAGAAATGAGGCGACACGCTTACGGTAAAAACGGTATAGATATTCACGCATTTCCGGCGCTTTCAACACCTTTACAACACCGGTTTTTATCTCCTTAATTTTAACCTTATCCGGCTTCATAACAGTCTGATTTAAAAATAACAAAATGAAACTTGGTCCTTAAATAATTGGAGTTGTAAAGATAACTGCTTTTTGTGTTATTTCAAGGGAGGCCTTAGTGAATTCCTTTGGTTGATTCAAGAAACAGAATCGCCTCAAACGACCGAAGACAAAATCCATTAATATAATGTATATCTCCGGCTGGTCGTCGCGTAGAAAATAAAACCTCTCCGAACAGATGATCCGGTAGTCGGATCATTTTTACACTGCCGGTGTAGTTGAGAAATACGATGATCCTCTCATTGTCAGAGGCGCGGAAATAACCCATCACCCCCTTGCCACCATCAAGCAAAGGAACCCAGGTGCCCGAATGCAATGCGGGGTAATCTTGCCGCATATGGATCAGGGTCCTGTAGACATTAAACAACGACTCAGGATCCTGTCTCCCATAGTCAACATTGACAGTTTTATATCTGGGGTCGATAGGCAGCCAGGGCCAGCCCTGGGTAAATCCTGCATTGTATGAGCCGTTCCATTGCATCGGCGTTCTTGCCTTGTCGCGACCTGAGAAAAAAGGCCAGTATCGCTTTCCGAAAGGATCCTTGATTGCACTTCGCGGAACGCGGCTGTTGGGCATCCCGATCTCCTCTCCGTAGTAAATGAAAGGGGTTCCGCGGAGGGTCAGCAGCATAACGGCTGCAACCTTGGCTTTCTCCAGCTGATTTCTTCTCCAGGGAATCCTGTTGATGTTGCGAAAAAGATCATGGTTTGATAAAACATGACATGGCCATCCATGTTGAGGAATCTGCTGTTGCCAGGATGTGATCGATTTGAAGTATTGTTTTGCATTCCATGCTTTGAAAATCAACGAGAAATCAAAAGCCAGATTTAGTGAATTGTCGTCTTTGCCAAGGTAACTTGCAGCCATAGCCGGGTTACCGGGCGGATTCATGTAAATTTCGCCGACCGTCATCCTATCCTCGTACTGATCAATCAGCTGGCGAAGTTTCTTGACAATTTTATAGGAACGTCCCCGGTTACGGGTATAGAGGTGTTGCTGCAAGCCCGGAAAAATGAGGAAATTGGGATTATTCCTGAATTTTTTATCCTTTATGATGAAGTTGATAACATCCAGCCGGAAACCATCCACTCCCAGATCGAGCCAGTACTGAACAATTCCGAAAAAAGCATCTGTAACATCAGGGTTCCGCCAGTTAAGGTCGGGTTGTTCCGGAAAAAATGAGTGCAGGTAGTATGCCTGGGTGGCTGTATCAAATTTCCAGGCACTGCCTCCGGATGCCGCCATCCAGTTGTTCGGCGGCTTACCCTCCCTTCCATCCTTCCAGATATACCAGTCACGCTTTGAATTTGTTCTTGAGGATCGTGATTCGCTAAACCAGGGATGCTGCTCAGAAGTATGATTGAGTACCAGATCCATGATCACCCGGATTCCCCGGCTGTGTGCCTCACCAATCAACTGATGGAAATCATCAAGCGTGCCGAAATCTGGGTTGATGTCAAGATAGTCGGATACATCATAGCCGAAATCAATGTCGGGTGATGCGAAAACAGGCGACAGCCATATCGCCTCAATACCCAGGTCGGTGAGATAAGGTAGTTTTTGTATAATGCCGGGAATATCGCCGATTCCATCGTTGTTCGAATCGGCAAAACTCCTGACATAGATGTGGTAAATAACCCCTCGCTTCCACCACAAACCATTGCCGGACTTTTCCTTCTGCATCGGGATCAGCTGGCTTTGAGCAACCCCACATCAGCCATCAGCCTGTCAAGGATAGTTACTGCATTATAGTTCTTTCCCCGCTCACTGGCTGCCTCTTTCATTTTCATTTGCAGTCGTGAATCTCTGAAATATTCCAGTATGTGCAATGCTATCTGATGGGTGTCGTTTGCAAGAAATCCGGAAACTCCGTGGGAAATAATATCCCTGGGCCCTTTGGTATCATAGGCTATGACAGGAAGACCACAACTCAGGGCCTCAAGTACAACACAGCTGAAGGTATCGAACCGGGAAGGAAGCACAAGCAAATCAGCTGCAGAATAGAGTGCGGGCAAACGATTGTGATCGACCCAACCTGTGAACACTGCCTCCGGGAAAATATCTCTGAGGGCTTGTTCTCCAGGACCTGTTCCGGCAACAACCATTTTAACATCAGGCAATGTCTGCTTTACCTTCCTGTATATTTCGGGCAATTCCATCACCCCCTTTTCAGCACTGAGCCTGCCTGTGTAAAGTATCAGTGGAGTCTCCTCCGGAAGTCCGAAAACCTCTTTTTTTGTTACCTCTACATGATTGAAAATGCCCTCAGCCCAATGTGCAGTAAGAAAAACACGGGTGGCTTCAAGGCCCATTGCTTCGCTTGTAAGCCACTGCTGCTGTTCGGTGTTCAAAACAAAAAGTCCGTCATACCCCTTGTAATAAAGACGCAGAAGTCGTGAGATTCCAGCTATACCCGGATCGGAAATCTTCATCGCTTTTCGGGCAAACATAAGCCAATCGGTATGCAGGTAGAAATAGGCCCTGACCCCGAACCATTTCCGCAGATAAAGGGCAGCCATGCCCATTGGACCCTCTGTAGAGCAAACAATACGGTCATATTCCCCGGCCAGGAATATTTTCCGAAGGTCAAAAAATCCAGGCACACGGATCGGCTGGTTACGGTAGAATGGAAAAGAAAATTGAGTAACAGGCTTTAAAACCATCAGATTCGGCTCAGGCACAATGGTGTCACTGCAAACAAGAATATCGATCGGCAACTCCCTCTCCCTGACTTCACGGTGCATTGCCTGCAAAACCATCGACACTCCGTTGTGATCATCGAATGTATCTGTCAGCCAAAGAATCCTTCCCCCTTTGTAGTTATCCATTATCAGGTTTCTGACATGTCAAATTCCAAAATAAAACTGATCCTCCTCCTCATGCATCAGGGGTCCGTTGCTCCTGTGAACATTCCTTAAAAGCCTGGGATCCAAAACACGGGTTTCATGAGAATCAAAATAATCGGCAAACCCTTCGTTCCGGATATATGCCGGGTTTCTTTTCAAGGTGCCAGGGCAAATAAACATGCCGCGTAATTTTGGAGGTCTTTGCGCGGACCTTTTTCTGACGGTCCGGTTGGGTATTTTAAATGTTCTGATCATATGTAGTAGAATTAATCTGGCCACAAAGATCAGAAACCCTGACAACAATTAGTCGACAAGAATAAAACTTAATGATTAATTAACAATAAGTTAATGAAGATTTAAAACTGAAAAGTCAGACGGATTCAATGGCGGGATCAGGACTGTTTCTGAAGCGAGTTTTTCCAATCCTTCTTATATCCCTTATAGGCAACGGTGAACTGTTTCAGCAGATCAATTCCTTCATTTGCCAGGTTTTCAATACGGCGTTTTGAAACATGAATTTCAGCCAGGTCTTTCAGGATCGCATTTCGATGATTTTTCCATGTCCTTAGGTCATCTATTAACCTGACGTCTACATTCTTGCAAAGGTTTTGATCTTTCGCTGATAAATGGAGGTATTTAACCCTTTTCAAACACTGTTCAAGATTGAATCCAATGCCCGGGTTTGCATGCTCCACTCTTGTGATCAAGGTTCTTAGCCTTCCTTCGAGAATCGTTGAGATAATCAATGAAGACTCAAGATAGAACTCATTTTTAAATGCTGCCCCGGCTCGGGGGATTAGTGATTTTGCATTTTTTTTCGGAGTTTTCTTTTCCTTTTTCATCGAAATGATATTTGGTTGTGCAAAATGATAAAATCCTTGGTGATAATGATTAACATTTGGTTAGACGATACCGGATTGTTTTTCCCTCTTCAAATATAACACTATTCCGGAAATTGAGAAAAATCCACGGCAATAATACTAACATGATTTCGTTTAACAACCAATTGAGGATATAAGTTCCTTTAGTAATGTTTTTATGTTTAATTAATCATCAATCTGTTATGAGTATTGAAAAGAAATTTCTGAAGTCAAAACCCTTTTGTAAAGTTAAATTTTCTCTTGCGGGGGAACCCTATAATACTGCAAAAAGCATATCTGCAGCCGGCGAATTTAATGACTGGGATCTGCAGGCAACTCCGTTGAAAAAATCAAAGAACGGCATCTGGACTGCCACCATTGATCTCGAGCCCGGCCGTGAATACCAATTTCGTTACTGCATCGACGGCAACGTCTGGGTGAATGACCCTGAACCCGACAAATCGGTTCCTTCAGGCTTGGGTGATACAGTAAATTCTGTCATCGTATTGTAACCGGAAACCACCCACCTATAAACAATTCTTTCCCGGTCTTTTTTAACTTGTTCCCGGTCGGCATCAGATCTGTTAATGAAGAATTAAAGATTCGTTAACAATCATTTAATGTCATTTATGCCTCGGCATCCCGGTTACCCGGTACCTTTGCGCGCATGAATCAGGAGCGGTTAAAAAAAAGGGCAGTGGATGTCGTGGTAATTTCCGACATTCATCTCGGCGCTTATGGATGCAGGGCAAAGGAATTGCTTATGTATCTCAGGAGTATAAAGCCAGGCCTGCTCATCCTGAATGGTGATATCATAGATGTCTGGCAATTCCGGAAAAGTTATTTTCCGAAATCCCATATGCTGGTGATCCGTTATATCACAGGTTTGATCGCGAAAAACACAAAGGTTGTCTATGTGACGGGAAATCATGATGAAATCATGCGTCGGTTTGTGAAATTCCAGATTGGGTCCTTCCAACTCGTCAATAAATATATGCTCAAGGTTGGAGGTCAGAAATCCTGGATTTTTCACGGAGATGTATTCGATGTAACCATGCAATACAGTAAATTGCTGGCACGGTTGGGCTCACAGGGTTATGATCTACTGATTCTGATCAACAGTTTTGTCAACTTTCTTTTGCTATCTCTCGGTCGTGAAAAAATTTCATTTTCAAAACGGGTAAAGAATGGTGTCAAGCAGGCTGTTTCCTTCATTAATAAATTCGAGGAAACAGCTGCTGATATTGCCATTTCGAAAGGTTATTCTCATGTTATTTGCGGGCATATTCACCAACCTCAAATTCGTAAATTCGATAATGAAAAAGGCTCAGTAATTTATATGAATTCAGGAGATTGGGTAGAGAGTTTAAGTGCTCTTGAATATAATAAAGGATCATGGAGTATTTACCAGTTCCGCAACGATCCTTTCGCCAGGGCTTACGCCGAAAATCAGAAGCAGCAGGAAATTCCGGCCGATAAAATACTTTTTGAAAAACTGCTGAAAGAATTTCAGATTGCCTGACTGTTCCTAAAAATCTTCATCATCCTCCAGTACCTTGTGCTGACCCGGAGCATAGGCATGAATGATATCAGAATACCTGTGAAAAACGTCTTCCACAATATCTTCCCAGGGGTGATAAATTGTTTTTCGTGCTCCTTCTCCTGCTCGTCTTATGGCTTCGGGATGCCTCATCAGTTCGATAAGTTTTCCGGTGAGTGATTCTATATCGTTCTCAACCAGAAATCCGTTTACCCCATCGTGAATGTCTTCAGCAGCTGAACTGCCGCTGACTACCACCGAAGGGATGTCGAATGCGGCTGCCTCCTGCATCACAAGCGGAGAATTATCATAGATGGAAGGGAATACAAACAGATCAGATGCTGCATAAAGGTTCTGGAGCTCATTGCGGTCAGTTATCAGTCCGAGAAAAATGACCTCACTTTTCATATTGTATTGTCTCACCAGTTTTTTCATCTCCTTTGCAGCATAACCTTCTCCTACGAATACCATTTTGAATTGTTTTCCCAGGGCCTTAATTTTTCTCATTGATTCAATGATGAGCTTTGTGTTTTTCTCCCATCTGTGCTGACCTACAAAAAGCATCACGAATTCGTCGGAACCGGCACCTATCACATCAAGTCCTTTTTTACGGTATTTGATCAGTTTTGTCTTTCCCGGTATTTCCATGTCTGTTCCGTTGGGAATTATATCCATCTTCCCTTTAAAACCATAACCCCGGAGGGTATTTCCGGTCGCCTGGTTTGGGACCCACACATGATCTGCTGCATTGTAGAAATCCATAGTCATGGTAAGGAGAAAATCAACGAACAGGTCATTATTGAGAACTTTTTTAAAATCTTCCCGGTATTTGGTATGAAAGGTTGCCACAAGTGGAATATCCAGTCTTCTGGCCAGTTTCAGGGCGAGTTGCCCGCTGATGAAAGGACAATGTGCATGTAAAAGGTCGAACTTTACTTTGCCAAGTTTTTTCCTGAATTTTACATCTATCATCGGGAGCCCTACCCGGTAAGGATTCATACCAGGCAACAACAGGGATTTAAACCTGTAAACTTTATAGTCAACGCTCTCCTGGTAATCTTTCACCTTGGGCGCAATCATTATTGCTTTGCCATATTTAGCATTCAGCCAATGTGCATAATTATGGGCTGTCATGCCAACACCATCCATAATTGGAAAATATGAGTCGTTGAACTGTCCACTAACTATTTTCATACCCGGAGTTTTGTTGCAAATATCAGCAATTAACCCCCAATGTGCTCATATTTAACAATTTGTTAACGATGATTTAATCATTACGAAATAATTGTCTACCTTTGATGAAAGGATGTACTTACCTTAACTGCTCCTATGAAAAATATTTCCACTTGCCTGGCTTTTCTGATCCTGTTTGTTCTGGCGGCCTGTCATCACGATGCCGATTTGGGTTTTGCACCTCCTCGCCCTTCGCCTCCTCCTCCAGGCTGGGGATGCTCCTATGATACAATCTATTTCAGGAATAGCGTATACCCGGTAATCCTTTCCGGTTGTGCCCGTTCAAAATGCCACGATCAAACAACACATAAGGGTGACCTTATCCTGGATAATTATTCTGAAATAGCAGCGTTGGTTACACCATTCTATCCCGAAAAGAGTGTGCTGTACAAAATGCTGTATAGCAATTCTGAAGGAAGGATGCCTCCTGATGCTCCGCTTTCTGATGAAGGTAAAAGTATTATTTATTGGTGGATCAGCCAGGGAGCCTTTAATAACGGCTGCGATTCAACAGGTTGTGATTCACTGAACGTAACATATACCGGTTCCGTCAATCCGATTGTACAAGCCTGGTGTGTAACCTGCCACAGCGGGTCAAAACCGGCAGGAGGAATCGGACTCGAAACTTATGATGAGGTAGTTACGGCGGCCAACAGCGGCCGTCTTATGGGTGCTATCCGCCAGGAGCCCGGCTTTAAGCCCATGCCTGACCCCGGTACGGTAAAACTCTCGCCTTGCGAAATAAACCTTTTCGCAAAATGGATTCAGATTGGAATGCCATTATAGTCTGTGAATCAGCCCTCGCGATAGTAAAAATAACTCTCCTTATTTTCTGCAACCCTCTCTTTTCTCACCTGCCTTTCAAGAATACTCCAGAGGATGAGAAGTTGAACAAGATTAATTGTTCCCAGGACTATTAGGAAGCGATAGATGTCATCAGACATCACAGTGCCGGTTATCTCCGTAATAAGTCCAATCAATTTGGCAAATAAAGTTAACATTTCTGAGATTCTGCAGGTAGATAAAGGGTTGAATTAGCCATGACCGCCCCCAGGCAGTCCGGTAATTATTGACAACTCTTGTACCATAACAGGAATGGAAAGCTAATCATCTAAAAACAAGTGTTTTAGACCGTACTATAAAAATGTATGGAAAATTGTTATGTGTTTAATATTTTGACATATGTCTATTTTTTAGACATATCTCGTTTTTCCACCCTCTCTTTGATCCCACGCATGATCTTAAGCGGCGTATCTGTGATAACCATGTTATAGATCCAGTCGGGGACACTTCCACCCGGGTCAACATGTCCTTCAAGGACAAGATGGATGGTTCCGTTTTTCATATCCTGTATCATCCATTTCTGCCAGTAGTTTTTAATCCTGACATATTCCGGATTTTCAGGGATTACATTTGAAAGGGGAACTGCATAAATTGTACGGATACCTGTAGCTGGATCGACCGAAACTGTGGCCTCAACACAAAGATCGCGATCGGTCACAGGCCAGGGAGCATCATATACGAGGTAATACTGCATAAATTTATCTTTTTCATAGGTCATAACCTTAATTTCCCTGAGATTTTTGTCCCACCAGTCAACATTTTTTACATTCCCGATAAGATTCGTGACCTTGCCCCAATCAGCATGCACATCCATAATGCCGCGGAATGATTTGAGTGTGTTGCTCCCATCCTTGCGGGTGTAAATTTTAATTCCATCCTTCTCCTTGATAAACTCCCAGTTCTGGGCGCTCAGCTCCATTGAGAGAGCTGCCATAATCATGTAGACCAGTATAACAACAGATTCTATTTTCTTCATCCGCAATGACCTATTTCCGGCAAAGTAACGGCAATCTTTCGGGATACCCAAATTATGGAAGCTTATGGGATGTGTATGAGAAACAAAAAGGGAGGTGCAGAGAGGAAACCAGCCTTACAGCCATCAGATCATTTAATAGAAAGGAGGGGAAGAAGAAATTGCGGGCCAACCAGGACTTGAACTTGGGACCAATAGATTATGAGCTTATTTATTTGATTTACTATATCTTACCAGTTTATGTCATCTAGTTGTATTCCTTATCATTGATATTAATCAGGAATGGTTTCGTCCAGTCTTTATCATCTGTTTTCATCCTACTTATTGTTATTTTTGCATAACTTAATAATTACACCCTGATTATAAACGAAATGAAAATACTGATCTCTTTATTGCTCTTTGCAGGCAGCTGGATCATTTTTGCCCTAACTGCTGGTTGTACAAAAACAGATGAACGACCCTCCTACAATTGTGAAGATAAACCGAAACCGCAGGTCGATTTTACCGCAGAAAAAACCACGGTTTATCCCGGGGACTGGGTTAATTTTTCGTATACCGGTTCGGACGATGTTAACGAATTTAGGTGGTCATTCCCCGGCTCAACAACCGATAGTGCCAAAACCCGGTTTGTTACTTGCATATACACTGCTGTTGGCGACTATACCGTTTATCTCCTTGCAAAAAACGATTGCTTCGGCGTTTCGAAGGAAAAGGTAGACTATATCCATGTGATTCCTTATCAATCCATACTCGGGCAAAAACGAAAGGGTCTGGATATTCAGATTGACAAACACTAACCTGTTTTTTTCAGATGTTTCCACGAATCGGTGACCTGATCAATTATCTCTTTGATACAGGTATATACATCCCTGTTTATACCTATGGTTTTTTTTTGGTATTGGCTTTTTCCCTGGCATTCTTTATCTCTTATCTTGAATTGAAGCGCAAGGAAAGCAGCAAACAGATTCCGGTTAATTCAAAAAAACTTATCTTACCTATCATCGCAGTAATTGTTCTCTCAAGCCTGATCGGGCTTAAATTTTTTCACATTCTTGATCATTGGGGACAATTTCTTAAAGCTCCGTTAAAGCAGTTAATCACCTTCAATGGGTTGTCTTTTTATGGAGGATTGATTTTCGGGAGCATTGCTGCACTCATATACGCGAACAAAAAGAATATTTCTCACCCACAAATGTTAGACATTGCCGCCCCGGGAATTCTCATCGGTTATGGCATTGGAAGGTTGGGGTGCCAGCTTTCTGGAGATGGATGCTGGGGAATTACAAATACAATTCCAACACCCGAATGGCT
This sequence comes from uncultured Prolixibacteraceae bacterium, assembly GCA_964355115.1. Taxonomy (GTDB): domain Bacteria; phylum Bacteroidota; class Bacteroidia; order Bacteroidales; family FEN-979; genus JANXZO01. The sequence continues at coordinate 20,605 of CAYHCQ010000005.1, forward strand.
TGCTTTTCTTCCCGACTGGGCTTGGGGATGCAGTTATCCGCATAATGTATTCAATGTGGGGATCCGGATCGAAAATTGCCTGGGGGAGAACTGTTTTATTCTTCCCGAACCTGTCTTTCCAACTCCACTTTATGAATCTTTTCTGGCCCTGATTTCCTTTGCCATCCTCTGGTCAATCAGGAAAAAAATATCCATTCCTGGCTGGCTTTTTTCATTTTTCATGATCCTTTATAGTATTTCCCGATTTTTCATTGAATTTATCCGCATAAATCCAAAATATTCATTCATCGGGTTGACCCTTAGCCAGGCACAATATCTTTCCATCGTGATGTTCTTTACCGGGATCATTTCCTTGCGGTATTTCATGTGGATATCCATGAAAAACAAATGCGGAGGATAGTCTGGTCAAAACGAACATATTGACCGTTTCCTGCATGAACATCCCGACAACATCAATTCATTGATTATTAGTAATATATAATGGTCCCCTGAAATCGAAAAAGCGTGGTAAGCAATGTCGGCTTATCCAATGATTAGTAGGGTGCTGGCTTCAATAATTGGGAATTTGGTGAAGGAATTAAGCGAGAGACCTATGTACGGCCAAATCAGGAATATAGGCTGTTTTTGCAACAGTATTTCTGCTGCGATTGTATACCTTGTCCCTGGGAATGGTAATGATACCCATTCCAGTAAAGATCAAAGGCTTATATGGTCAAGACTAACCGGCGGTGGCTGGCAATTATTTACCTGGTTGGCAATCTACTTTTTCAAACTCAATGATTCCTGAGATTCGAAAATTGGCATAATAGCATCTCAATGGATAAGGAGAATCTTGATATGGAACTGCTATCGAACTCCTTTTTAACTCCGACCCATTTCTCCCTACTGCAACATATAAGCTTGGCGTTGATTCTGCACTTTCATAAGTCAGGGTTACCACTTTTTCTCTCGAAAGCCAGGGGACCAATTTATTGCCAGCGTTCTGCTTTTCACCGTTCGTCCACATATGTGTATACTCATCGGTACTGTTTACCATGGTTATAGTAACCTGATTATCAGTTGGCCATGGCGGGACTACTCTTTCTTCTGTGCAGCCGCCCCAGCCGAACCACATTGACAATACAAAAAACGCACAGAGAAATACCAAACCGGAAAATGTTACCTTTTTCATTTTTACCTCTTTCATAATGATTGTTAATAAACACAATTACAAGTCAAATGTCAATTCTTTTAAAACGCCCTGATGGCACGCACGTTGTAGTAGTTCATCTTGTTGTATTTGCTGCCCTGGGTGCCATTTTTTAAGTCCTGATACCAGGCAACAATATTATCGTTTGCATATTCGGAAGAACTCCAATAGTATATGCCGTCTCCAGTAAGAATGGTGGAAAACCCGCCAATGTATTTTTTTTGCAGGTACATTTCATTCAGCTCGTCTTTTGAAGGTAAAAACCAGTCGCTGTATTTATCCAGCACAAGGTCATCACAAATTCGGGCTGCTATACCTGCTTGTGAGCAGCCATTTACAATTGCCATTGTATTTGCTTGTCCTGTGCCTAGGGCCGTGGACGTGCCCTGAATTGAGCCTTCATACATACAGCCCCATTCCCCCATTGCCTGATCGCCAGGGGCAGCTATTAACCCATGCTTTTCTGTAGCATCGATATAGAAGATAATGCCGCCTCCATAACTTTGGCCAATATAAAATGCAGTATCTTTCCACAAAGTCAAAGTTGGATCACCACTATATTTAATATAAGTGGAATGAAGTTGTTTTGGTGGGTTTGACCCGGTAATCCATTTTTCAGGATTGTAAGGGTGTCTTGCCAGTGTATCACATAAACTATCCATCAATGATATAGTCCACGTCACTGCATCTTGGTCCCAGACGGCATTGTTATAACCAAAATATGCACCTTTAGCGAATTGTTTATAAAGCTTCTTCCAGGAATCTAAATTGCTGAAACAAAAACTACCGATAAAGAGCACTGTATCTTTGCTGAAGTCGTTATGCGCTGCAATGAATTTTCCAGACACCCAATAGGACATTTCAAGTTTTTTCGATACCATTTTGGACGCAGGAATCCATATTTTCCCTGCTTTGATGTCATCCCCGTATTTTTTAGTTGTATTATCATTTATGGTTTCACCGGTAAGCACATATGTATCATTTAAATCATCTGGAAAATGTTCTCCATGGGAATCAATATGGATGATCCCATACCCGGCAAGCTCTGTAAACCGATCGACTGAAGCTTCCTCGTTTTTATAAACGGTTTGCACTTCAAAGCCTACCTTGGGCAAACATTTATAATAGTGTTCGAGGACAATGTCGGTGGAAATATTTTTCACATCCCAGTAAGAAGGAGATAGGAAAATAGCTTTTTTTATATTAACCAGGGATTTAACATTGAAGCCGGAGGAAGGCCTTTGGGCGGGAGGACTTACCCTCAATTGCCTTCCTTCTGACGGGCGATTAAGATTAAGTACGATTCCACCTATCATGCCATTTGAATACTTCACTACTATACCAAGGCTATCAATAGTGGCAGAAGTAACAGATGGATCGCTAAGGAAAAGTTGCTGCAATTTAATAATGGCTTCCAGCGAATCCATGGTTTGTGACAACGTTGTCCAGTTTTCACCCGCCTTATCCTGTAAAGTGATAACACTCTTATAATAGGCCTGATCCTGCTCTGTCCAACCTGAATTGTTGTTGCTATTGTCATCAGTACTTTTTTTACATGCCGAAAAAACGATTAGCAATAACACGAAAATCAAGTAAATCTTCTTCATAATGTTTGTTTTTTATTGATTGAGTGGAAGCAATAAAAGTTGTTTAGAAGTTGTTTCCCATCACGGAAAATCACACCATATAAAGATCAACCATAACAAACGAAAAGGCAATGACCCATTTGTGTCATTTTGACGGTATTGTGAGAAGGAGAATGTGAGAAAGGGTTATTAAATCCGCTCCTTGATGGCTTTTGAGACCGCCTGGGATCTGGTGTGTACCTGGAGCTTTTCATAGATATGCCGGAAATGATTTCTGACAGTTTCCGGGCTGATAAACAGCTTGTTTGCAATATTTTCGGTGCTTTCGCCAGATACGATCAAGATCAAAACCTCTTTTTCGCGGATTGTAAGGTGGTAATCCGATTCAGGAAGAGGAGCGTTTGATTTGAATATACTGAGTAATTGTTTTGCAACGGAAGGTGTAAGCGGCGATCCCCCCTCATAAACCTGACAGATAGCCTCCATGATTTTCAGGGGGTTTGTTTTTTTAAGCACGTATCCATCGGCGCCATTTTGGATTGATTTGACCACATTCGTGTCGTCCTCAAGGATGGTGAGCATGATGATGCGGACCGCTGGATGTTTCGCTTTCAGAAGTGTAATAGCTTCAATACCTGACATTTCCGGCAAATTGATGTCTAAAAGGATAACGTCAGCATCGGTGCTGCTTTCCAGAGCCGCCTCGGCCGAATCGAAGCTCCATTCAACAACAAATTCCCCGCTGGAAGCCAGAAGATAGGTCAGACTCTCCCGGTAATCCTTATGATCTTCAACGATGCCGACCAAAATTTTCATGTAACCAATTTAAATGCAAGTTAAGGGTTAACGCAAGTATAATCAATGACCTGTTTGTGCTATTTTGAATGTAAGGGTGATGCGTGTACCTGACCCGACAACCGAATTAATCTCCAATTGAATCCCCGATTCCAGAGCGCGCCGGTTTATATTAATAAGGCCGTTTCCCCGCGAATAGTTTTCTCTCTTTACATCACGATCAAAGCCACATCCGTTATCGGCGATTTCGATTAAACAATTGTCCTCCTCAAACCGTGCTTTGAGCAATACATGGTCTGCTTTTGAATGATGGATGATATTGTTCGCGATCTCCTTAAGGATTAAAAAGATATGATGCCGGAATTTGTCTGACAATACGATATCCTCGCCTGTCATTTCGATTTCAGCCAAGAACCGGATATTGTTATCATTGAATAATTCAAAATAATAGTTTCTGGTTTTGGAAATCAGACTTTTCAGCGAATCATGTTTTGGGGTGGTCATCCAGATTATATCGGTAATGGATTGGAGCGCATTTTGCGAAAGTTCTGTAATCTTTCCTGATACTTGAGTGTGGTTTATGTCCAGGGATGTGCCATATACTTTGAGCATGTTGGCGTATATCGATATACTCCCAAGGGTTGAAGCAAGGTCGTCATGCAGATCGCGTGAAATGCTCTCCCTGATTTCCTGTTTCTCTTCCAACGCTTTCCTTTTTAACAGGATCCTTTCTGAAAACAATTGTAAAAGTACGAGGCTGACCAGAACCATTCCCAGAGGAATTAAAAATGACATGGCCATGGTTTCGTATAAAAGCTCGCTGTTTACAAGAAAAAATATCATGAATATCAGGATGTAAATGAAGAACAGGGTTTTCGCGGGGATGACCACCCGTTTCCGCTGAAAGTAAAGGGAAAGACTCATAAAGCCCAATGCCATCAGGTATTTAAAAATTTCCAGCTGGTTTTCATTATCAATAAGAAATCGTTTCATTGCCTTGAATCCCACAGATATCTTACCTGCAAATCCGCCCTCCTCCACGATTTGCAAACGATCTCCCGAATGAATGTTTTCGACTTCAATAGTTTTACCCGAAGCAGGAAACTGTATGCTTGCCGAGTATGTATTCCCCGGAACCAATCCAAAAACAGCCTCTTTTGCCAATACGGATCCATATCCTCCGCCTCCGTTGATTTCACGGTATCCCGCTACCTTTTTTATGCCTGTGGAAGGATCAACAGAATACAATGTGATTTTAGCGCCTATCGCATCCTTGTTTGATTTTGTTCCATGCAACTGGAAGGTGACCGATTTTGCTTGTGCCAGGTTATTGATAAACAGCAAACTGTTTCCATTGATGTAGTTTGCCACGTACAGATCCACGTCCCCGTCATTGTCTATGTCGCCTGTTACACAACCCGTGCAATATCCGCTTAATTCAGCCTCGAATCCCTCGGTAGCATCTATAAAGTATTTTCCGCCGACATTCTTAAAGAGTATATTTTCTCCCACATTCGCCAGGTAAAGGTCCTGGTAACCATCCAGGTCGAAATCTGCGAAAACGGCGCCATTGCTCAGAAAGGTTTTATCCGCAAAATAGCTGTTTGAAACATCTTTGAACAATCCTTTGCCCTCGTTCAGATATAACTTGTTTGGAGAATTCCGGTTGGCGATAAAAAGATCGGGATATCCGTCGTTGTTGACATCGGCAAATACCACTGCATTGCTTCGCGCGGGTTCTGCTTTGGAGAGATCGGTTAATGGGGTGATATCCCGAAACTTCACATGCCCGGCCCTGCTTTCGTTCAGATAGATTTTATTTTTGGATAACCAGAATGTAACGCATAAATCAGGTAATCCATCATCATTGATATCGGCAAACGAGGAGCACATGCCTCCATTCACTGTTGAAAGACCTGCAGGGGATGTTATATCTTTAAAATGTCCTGTGCCATTATTCAGGTAAAGTTTATTGGTTCCATTTTCGCTGGTCACAAAAAGATCGAGGTCGCCATCGACATCAACATCGGCCAATGCAGCTGTATTTGATCGTTTCAAGTCATCACATGCACGCTCCTTCTGGTCGGAAACATCCCTGAAATACCCATTTCCATCGTTAATCAGCAGCTTATTTTTTCCATTCAGTGAGCACAGGTAAATATCCTGGTCGCCATCATTGTCAATGTCGCCTGCGGCCACACCCAGATGAAGTTCAGAAGGCATTGTAAGGTTAAGGTTTTTCGAAAAACCCGTGGCGCCTCTTATTACAGCTTCATCTTTAAACACGGGCGCTGGAAAAGCCTGACGAGCAGAATCCATATGATTAATATACAACCGATCCGGATTAAAGATGCAGACAGCGTAAATGTCTATTTTGTCATCTCCGTTAAAATCAGCCATGGCTACTCCATATTCATCATCAGCATGGCCTCCGTATTCATAAATCTGATATTTTGTAAAACCGGTGTTATTTTCCTGGCACACTGGAAAGTTTTTCAGACCCGAGTACAGGATCAATCCCTTTTCTCCCGTAATCCATATTTCATGTTGACGGGTGACTACAATTTCTTTGAGATTTTCTTTCCTTTTGCTATCGATTTTTTTCAGAATTCCATCGTGCACGTTCATGATTAATCCACTTTCGCCGATCATCCAGATATCGTTTTTTTCCAAGGCTGCCAGCCTGTTTGCTTTTACCAGTGCATCATTTTCAAATATTTTTTCCGACAGATTGTTCTTGAGTTCAAAAATTGTGGATTCACATAATACAAACCCATGCTCATTTTCCGGGAAGCAGAAATCCCTGATGAGCTCATTTGCCAGGATCCGCTCGTATCGGTTATTCTTAAAATGAAACAATTCGCTGGCCCCACTCAACAGCCAGATACTGTTTTGATTTGTACCATAAACTTTGATGATTTCCCTTAAAGTAGGGGGTGGCGGGATTTTAATAAACTGCCCGTTTACAAAAACTGTCAATTCGCCATAGCCTGCAAAAATTCCAAAATTTTTCCCGGCAAAATACATAGCATTGATCTCATTGGCCAATGGTGATCTGATCTTTTCAATCCTGTTCTGATTAAAATGATACAGATCTGATGTGTTGATTTCATTGTTGACGGTAAACCAGCCATCGTTTTTTGCAAGAGGGCAGAAGATACTGATGTTTTTCACCACGGGAAGATCAGGTTTTTCCCAGCTCGTATCTGTTCGTAGGAAAATTTTATCGGCTAGGAAGTAATAGCAATTGGAATCAAGGCTATAAATGTTCCTTATGGTGGCTTGACTTCCGGAACAGATTCTGACAAATTCTGCAATGGAGTTATTTCCTGCAAGCGCCGCCAAAATACTGTTTGCAGGAATAATGAAAGATAAAATGAACAAAAAGATGACTTTTTGCAGTGGTTTCATAATCGATGTTCCCCATCTTGGCAAAACGGAGTATATGACCGTATTGCGCCGATTTATATACTATCACACCCGGTCGAAGTATTCTCAACTCCTTCGGCTTGACCAAATATACGGTAAAATTGGACAAGCCGGATCATCAGACCACCTTCCGCCGGTTTTGGTTGACCACATTACTTTATTAACAATCAATAAATTGAGATGATCATGCTGTTCCGGCGAAGGCTGGTCAAAGAGGTCGTTTTTTCCATCAGAAACGAAAGTAAAACCGCCGCAGGGATAAAGTATTGCGCCATTACTTTGCAAAGTAAAAGCAAAGCGTTATAAGGTACCCCGGTGTAAACGAGAACTTACAAACAGGGATATAGTGAAAAAAATAAAGGAAGTTTAATAGTATTTATCAACCTTGGGATTTCCCTTGCCGTCATAATAAGTCCACTTCCCGCTTTTTTTCCCGTTGGTCAGATATCCGTCAAAGTCCTTCAAACCGTTTTTATGATAACCTACCACAGGCCCGGTATAAGGAGCCCCGTCAAGGAATTTTATCGCACCTCCCTTCAATCTTGTCCAGGCTACAGGTTCCTGCGCCTTCTCCACTATCACTTCGCGGGGTTTAGACGGCTTGGGTGCAACAACAGTTTTCTCTGCCTGAACTGCGACAGGTGGAGGAGCAGCGGCTGGTTTAACGGAATCAACCAAAGTACCCTCACTCGAGAGCAGCTTGCCATACTTATAATTTTCTACAGCCTGTTGCTGCCCGTTGTCATGCCAGTAAGTCCATGTGCCATCTTTGACTCCTTCTTTGTAATTGCCTTCCATTTGCTTTTGGCCGTTTGGGTAATAATGGACCCACAAACCTTCACGCAATCCTTCATCGATTCTTCCCTGCAGGGTAACTTTCCCGTTATGGTACTCTGAAACCTCCCCGGTGAAGGGTTTGTCTTTGTTGGCAAGGTAAAAAATGCCATTACGATCCTGTAACTGGCTGAAAGTCGCTACATCAGGAGAACAGGCATAAAGTGAAATCAACATGCAGGAAATGAGTAATTTTTTTTTCATGATAGATGTTTTTAAGTTCAAATTTACATTTTTTCTAAACTTGCCCGGATTTCGTTGGTTTAAAATATTGAATGGATGACTGAAAATCAAGCACCAAATTAATATTTATTTGGTCAATATTGACAAAATTAAATCATTGTCAAATATTTTTGCTAAAACAATACATCCGTAACAAATCGACGAAGTTTATCCCATTGCAGTAATATAGAAATGCCCAAATATCCCGGGCATACCGTTGTTCATCATTATCAAAATCTTGGTAATTGATGACGGAAATACCCCACTTCTCATATTTACATGATAGGATAAAATAAGAGAAAGTCAAGTAAATGTTAGAATTATGATACGCCATTCCAGTACATAAAGCAGATATTCCATCCAAGTCCATCCCTGCGTTTATTAATTAGGAATTAAGATTTCACTTACAATTTACCCCGTTCATTAAGTCATTTAAGATTTAAGATTTATTGACATTACAGAAAGGGTTTTGTTATGCGATGACATCTTTTGTCCCTGAGTTGGTGGAAATTATGGTTGTTTTGAACGAACCATTGTAAAAAAAGGTCCTTGCCGAAAATGTATTAAATGAGACCAACCATTTTCACTTTGTTTAAATCTAAACCCGTGGAGTGTATTTCGGTGTAATAATTTATCTTGGAATATTAGGAATGTCGTTCTGGGATTTTGACTTCGTGTAAAATAAAAGGAAGGTAAAAAGGCGGAAATTTCATCAAAACCTGGCTGAAACCTGGCGGAAAAAAAAACCACCTACATCGGTGTGTGTAAGTGGTTGATTTTGAAGTGGGCCCACCAGGACTTGAACCTGGGACCAATAGATTATGAGTCTACTGCTCTAACCGTCTGAGCTATGGGCCCTGATCAATTGACAATTAAAATTGACAGCTGATAATTATTGTGCAAAAGTAGCGGGTTTTTACGACTTTTGCAAAAACATTGCATCTATAATCCATATCAGGTATGTTTCTCAAATCAGAAGTGATCAGTGATCCAAGGGCCATTAAAAATATCATTTTCGATTTTGGAGGTGTTATCTGTAACATCGATTTCAAGCTAACCGAACAACGGTTTATAGACCTAGGCCTGAAGGGTTTTGACAATCAATATGGGATTATTGAACGCGATACCATTTTCGGCAGATTTGAGGAGGGGAAGATAACCCCGCCTGAGTTCCGGGATTCCATCCGGAAATTCTTAATCCGTCAGGTTTCAGACAGGGAGATCGATGACGCCTGGAATGCTCTTTTACTCGACATACCTGAGCCCAGGGTGCGACTTCTGGAAGCTCTGCGTAAAAACTACAGGATTTTCCTGCTTAGCAACTCAAATGAGATTCATTACATCAAATACCGGCAGGAGTTTGAGGATCGCTTTGGATATCCTGATTTTGACGCACTTTTCGAAAAGGCATTTTTTTCTTACAGAATCAAGCTGAAAAAACCAGGCCAGGCAATTTTCGAACATGTTTTAATAGAGCGTGGACTGGATCCTTCAGAGACCCTGTTTATTGACGATTCGATTCAGCATGTTGAGGGCGCAAGACTTGCCGGAATCCATGCGTTACACCTCAATCTTATGGCGGGTGAAGATATTATTGACCTCTTTTCTCAGGCAGAATAAACCCTCTTTTCTGACTGAATTTCAAAGACTTTATTATAATAATTCTTGACTTTGGTTGGAAAAAGTATTACCTTTGCCGCCCTTTTTAACCGGCCAGTACGCTATGAAATTATCGCAATTCCGTTTCCATCTTCCCCCCGAACTGATCGCCAGTCACCCGTCGAAACAGCGTGATGATGTGCCTATGATGGTGCTCGACCGGAGGACACAAACGATTGAGCACGCTCATTTTCGCGACATCCTGAACTATTTTGGCGATGGGGATGTATTTATTATAAACAACACCAAGGTCTTTCCTGCCCGTTTATATGGAGAAAAGGAGAAAACCGGCGCCAAAATTGAAGTGTTCCTGCTTCGCGAGCTCAACCGTGAATCCCGTTTGTGGGATGTTCTCGTTGATCCGGCCCGCAAAATCCGTATCGGGAACAAATTATATTTCGGCGATGATGACTCCCTTGTTGCTGAAGTAATCGACAATACCACTTCTCGTGGCAGAACGATCCGGTTCCTGTTTGACGGACCCTATGACGAGTTTAAGAAAACCATCCAGCGTCTCGGCCAAACCCCGCTGCCTAAGTTACACAACAGGGCAGTAACTACGGATGATGATGAACGATACCAGACCATTTTCGCCAAGCACGAGGGTGCTGTCGCAGCGCCTACTGCAGGTCTCCATTTCAGCCGTGAGATCATGAAACGCCTTGAACTGCAAGGTGTTTCATTTGCTGAAGTAACCCTCCATGTCGGTCTCGGGAATTTCCGTACAATCGATGTTGAAGACCTCACCAAACACAAAATGGATTCGGAGGAGGTAGGCATTGAGCCGGAGACCGCCGAAATTGTGAACCGCGCCAAGGAAGCACGGAAGCGCATTATTGCCGTGGGGACTACCTCTATGAAGGCCATCGAATCGTCGGTAACCATTGGTGGTAATCTGAAGCCCTATAAGGGATGGACCAATAAGTTCATCTTCCCCCCGTACGAATTCAGCATAGCCAATTCACTGATCACCAACATGCATATGCCGCAATCGCCTATGATGATGATGGTTGCGGCTTTTGCCGGCTATGATTTCCTGATGAAAGCTTATGAGGAGGCTGTTGCGAAGAAGTATAAGTTCTTCACCTACGGCAATCCGATGCTGATTCTCTAAACTCCAACCTCTTTTGAAAAAGGCGGCCATCATTGTGGCGGGCGGAACAGGAACGCGGATGAATTCAGGCGTTCCAAAGCAATTCCTGCTGCTTGGCAGCCGGCCTCTGCTAATGTACAGCCTTGAGGCATTTTACCTTAGCAACCCTGAGATAAGGATTATTGTCGCGCTACCCGAAGGTCATATGCACACATGGAATTCCCTTTGCCGGGAATACCGGTTTAAAGTTCCGCACTCGACAGTATCCGGTGGCGAAACACGTTTTCATTCGGTCCGCAACGCCCTGAGCATCGTTGAGGATGCCGGACTTGTTGCCATTCACGACGGAGCCCGCCCTCTGGTAACCGCCGGCCTGATCAGCCGCACCTTTGAGACTGCCGGGCAGTTGGGAAATTGCGTCCCGGTTTTAACAATATCAGAATCGTTACGAATCGTTGAAAATGACATTACCCGTCCGGTAAACCGCCATGATTACAGGATCGTTCAAACTCCCCAGGTTTTCAGGATTGCAGAGATACAATCTGGTTACAGGCAAGATTACCGGCCGACCTTTACCGATGATGCCACCGTGCTTGAAAGCACCGGAAAAACGATTCATCTGGTTGACGGGGAACCCACCAATATCAAAGTTACCCACAGCAACGATCTATTTATGGCGGAGTTCCTGCTGGAGAAGCGTCTTTGATTAACCCGCATGCCTTCTGCCCTTCCATTGATGTGGAAGAATAGTCCCAAACATTCCGATAAGTACCACATAGAACAGTTGAAAAACCTGTGCGGCAAAATAATACCCGAGGAGATGTTTTTTATTTAAAAAACCGGCCATCCGCCACACTATAGGGTATTCTATCAGAATTTTCGCAAGCCAGAGTGCCAGAGAAACGGCCAGCAGGCCCGGGAAGAATACTCCTGCAACCATGCCTGCAAGTAAAAAGAGGTGCACAGCATACGTAATCAATGCCAAACCGATCACGACCGGTTCCCTGTAGCCCCGGCTTTTTGAAACCCAGCGAAGCCGCTGGTTTATAAATCCTTGCAGGGAGTCCTCCGGTTGGGTATAAACTACTGCCTCGCGGTCGGCCAGGAACTTCACAGAATGCCCCCCGTATTTTTTGCTTATCGCGGCCATGAGAAAATGGTCATCGCCGGAGTCATAACCTATATTTTTGCTGAATCCTCCTGTTTCGAGATAGGCATCGCGCCTGTAAGCAAGGTTAGCCCCATTGCACATAACCGGATAACCGGCTGCAGCAAAGCCTGCTGTAGTGCCGATGAGTCCCATGAATTCAAGCGACTGGATTTTATCAAACAGAGATTTTTCGCGATGGAAGGCAACCGGCCCGATAACCATTCCGGGTTTTCCGGAACTGTAGCCGGCCGCCATTGCCGACACCCAGTGCAAACCATGCGTGGTGTCTGCATCTGTGGAGAGCATCAATTCCCCGGTGGCAATCCCAACTGCCCGTGCAATGGCTCTCTTTTTGCCAGGTTGTTCTCCGGAAAAATCCCTGGCATCAATTACGACTATCTTCAGAAGGGGATTTTCCCTGATGAAATTCCGGACGATCGCAACCGTGTAATCTTCAGAAAAATCATCTGAAACGATTATTTCAAGCAGGTCGCCGGGGTAATCCTGCAATTTTAACCCTTCGAGACATTCACGGATGCATAATGCTTCGTTGCGAACCGGCAAAAGAAGGGAAACATTTGGCAACCGGGAAGTTTGTGAAGTTGT